>JAPSKP010000100.1 GCA_031181585.1 Lysinibacillus sp. | reverse complement strand
CGTAACCAACTTGTTACATAACTGTAATGTTACAAAAGGCTCACTCGTGATAATCTAATAACAAGTTAAGTTTTCTGAAAAATAGTCGATTTAATTTGGCATTGGAGGTTTACGATGAGTAAAAATAGGGTATTAAAGAGCGGTGCATTGGCACTAATAGCAGCAATAGCAATCTTTTTCTCACCGGTGATGGGGGACGACAAGGCGGAGGCCTCTACACTGACAGTTGAACAGCTTCAAACAACAGCTAAAAAATTTATTGGTGTAAGATATAGCTACGGTGGGACATCCACTTCAGGATTCGATTGTTCCGGGTATGTTCGCCACGTATATAACCAAATTGGCATCTCACTTCCGCGTACATCTAAATCAATGTATGGCACGGGTTCAGCAGTCAATAAAGGTAATTTAAAAGCAGGGGATTTAGTCTTCTTCAATACTTCTGGAAAAGGCATCTCTCATGTAGGTATTTATATCGGAGGGAACAAATTCATCCATTCGATGACTGGTAAAGGTGTTACAATCACTGATATCAATGACAAGTGGTACTGGGGTAGCCGTTACGTAGGAGCAAAGCGTGTAGCGAATGTTCAATAATTATAACGAGTGATCACATACATACTACTAATCAGCGTAAAATTCATCCATAACAAAGCCAAATACTCATAATAAGAAACCCATCATCTGCAAAAGCAGAAGGTGGGTTTTTCGATGTCTATTCCCTTTCCCTGGAATCCTTCCTTAATATATAAAATTCGAAGGAGAGTTTAAAAGGTGGTTAGTTAGTCTATGTTCGTTGTACTGTACGGCAAAGATGGAAACATATTACGTGAACTCAAGCCTAGCGCTGCATCTATAGACACGATGATGCTGTGAGGGGAAGGGGAGTTACATATCGCTGTAAAGATCATATAGTGCATGCTTCATCTGCTTCATGGAGAATAAGAAAATCCGCCTCTCTATTGAAAAAGAAGGCGGATAACAACTGTTATTGAGGCACACGTGCTGTCCAGCGAGATAGATCAGCATCTTCTGCTTCTACAAGTTCGGCAGGGAAGATAAACGTCCATGGTTTTGTAGAGTTTGGCTGCACTGTTAAGACAGGGTCCATTTTAAACGAACCTTTTGCTACGCGTTTGCCGTTTGCATCAATAATTTCAAGAGGCAATTGCTCCAGATTAATAGACTTATCGTTACCATTACGGATAAAGATAGATGCATGTAATGATTGATCATCGTTTAAACGAACTTGTAAGCCTGTAAAGTTCACTTCTGTTTTACCAAGCTTCGGTAAGCCTTTAATGATTTCTGCTAACTTTTCCTGCTGCTCTTTAGGGAGCTGCTTTTTCCATGTCTCATCTAAGTCCAGCTGATGGCCGCGTAGAGAGATAAGGTTGAAGGCAATTGTCCAACCCTCTTCTGGTATTTCTTCTACCTCACGTGAAGTTTTATCGAATTCGAATACCCATGGGCGCGCGCTGTTTGGCGGAATGACGCCAAGGTCTTTGAAATTAAAAGTTTTTGCACCGATTCGGTTACCATCCTTATCAAGCAGTAAAAGCTCGATTTCACCAAGTTCGATTGGCTGGGATAGAGAGGAACGGAAAAATGCTTTAACATTCCAAACGCCTGATTTCTTATCTTCCTCGATGTTGATCGCAGCGAGTGATAATTGATTTGGTTTTAATGGCTGCAATTCATTTGCCAGGAAGTTGAACACATATTGCTGCTCCTGCGGCACGTTCCATTCAGGATGGAATGACAGCTTTGTTTTTACTTGTGATTTTGTACTTAAAGGTGTTTTACCTTGTATAATTTCTTTTGAATCGATTGCTGAATCTTTTCCGACTGTATCTGATTTCTTAAAGAAAGAAAATAAACCCATTATTGTTGCTCCTCCTGCTCCTGCATTTGCGTTGTCAAATCTTTCATGAAAATAACAAGCTCTTCTACGATTTGACGGCGTAGTTCTTGGTAGTTTTTGCCGAATAGTTCTAAGCCTTCACGTTGGTAGATACGCATCGGATCTTCCTGCTGATACTGGCGTAGACCGATTCCTTCTTTTAGGTGGGACATCTGTTCAAGGTGCTTTACCCACATACGATCGATGTATGCAAGCATTACATTAGGAATAACCTGCATCATACGCGCGTCTTCACTGTACGTATCAATCATTTGTTTAATTTCATCAACTTGCGGCTGCAGGTTCGCCAAAATACGGCTCACCTTTTCTTCTTGACGATCGATTGTCACCGGTGTTAGGAATAGGGAATTAACTGTTTGTTCCATCTTGTCGAAGTTCCAATCAATCGTATTCAGCTCTTCTGGTGCATTGTCGCGAACGGCAAAGTCTACTGTTTCATCCAGCATTGTTTTTAGTTTTCCTAAAAGATCTTCATTTTTCAGGACATTGTCACGAAGTGTATAAATAACGCGGCGCTGATCATTGATAACGTCATCCAATTTTAAGTTGTACTCACGCATGGAGAAGTGTGCACCTTCTACAATACGTTGTGTACGTTCAATTAGCTCGTTGACCTCTTTGTTAAGAATACGGCCGATTTCGTTGGCTTCTATTTTCTTTTTAAACTTTTCTACGTCGTCTTTTGCGAATCGGCGGAACATATCATCCTCGATTGATAGAATGAACTGTGTTTCACCTGGATCACCTTGTCGCCCGGAACGACCGCGCAGCTGGTTATCTACACGACGGCTTTCATGTTTTTCAGTACCGATAACACAAAGTCCACCTAAATCGTGCACTTCTTCACCAAGCATGATGTCTGTACCGCGTCCAGCCATGTTTGTTGCAACTGTAATACGGTTCTTTTGCCCTGCTTCGGAAATAAGCTGTACTTCCTGTTCGACTGTTTTAGCATTTAATACTTGATGCGGTAAGTTATATTTCTTTAAGTATTTTGATACTTCTTCAGATTGCAAGATAGAGGTTGTACCAATCAGGACCGGTTGACCGTTTTCGTGACGGCGCAAAGCTTCCTGTGCCACGTATTCGTACTTTTGTTCAATTGTTTCGAATACGAGGTCTTCCTTATCGACCCGGACACGCGGCCGGTTCGTAGGAATTTGTACAACGCTCATGCCGTATACTTCCATGATCTCCTTTTCTTGCGTTTTCGCAGTACCTGTCATTCCCGATAATGTAGGGTACATACGGAAGTAGTTTTGGATCGTTACTTGTGCTTGGGCTTTATTTTCCTCAGTAATTGTAACGCCCTCTTTTGCTTCGATTGCTTGGTGTAGACCGTCAGATAATGAGCGGCCTTCCATGATGCGTCCTGTGAACATATCCACTAACTCGATTTTGTCTTCACGGACGATATAATCTACGTCTCGTTTGAACATGACATGTGCTCGCACGGCCTGAATGACGTAATGATAAAGCGTTTGGTGCTCTAAATCGTATAAATTATCAACACCAAATGCTGCTTCTACCTTTTCGATACCTTGCTCAGTAAGAGAAGTAGCCTTTGTCTCTTCATCGAAGTCGTAGTCTTCTTCTACGACAAAGCGTTTTGCCAGCATAGCAGCGATTTGATGCAGCTCGGCATTAGCCATCATTTTCCCAGCGATGATCAGCGGTGTTTTCGCTTCATCAATGAGAACGGAATCGACTTCATCGATAATAGCGAAGTGATAAGGGCGCTGTACCTTGTCCGCGATGGAGTGAGCCATATTGTCACGTAAGTAGTCGAAGCCGAATTCTGTACCAACACCGTATGTAATGTCAGCATTGTACGCATCCTTTTTCGCATCAGGCTCCATCATTGGCACGTTTAGACCAACTGTCAGACCAAGGAATCGATGAATCTGGCCGATCAGTTCAAAGTCACGTTTTGCCAAGTAGTCATTTACCGTGATGACATGAACACCTTTTCCTTCCAATGCACGAACATAGGAAGGCAGGGAAGCGACCAGCGTTTTCCCTTCTCCGGTAGGCATCTCAGCGATGTTGCCTTCCGTTAATACAAGACCACCGATGAGCTGTACATCAAAGTGGCGCATGTTTAATACACGTTTGGAGGCTTCGCGCACAACCGCAAACGCTTCAGGTACGATTTGCGGAATTGTTTCGCCTTTCTCCAGACGTTCTTTAAATACTACAGTCATATGCTGGAGTTCTTCGTCTGTCATCGGGGCAAACTTGTCTTCCAGTCGATTAATTTCATCCACAATTTTATAGTATTTCTTTAATTCGCGAGCACTTGTCTGCTCTTTATTACGTTTGAAAATTGAGAACATCTTTGTTTACGCTCCTTTTAATTCGCCTACTTTACTAGTAGACATAAAATATTTTATCAAAATTTAATAAGATTTACTACTAAATGTCAGGAGAGTATGCGGCTTTTTACATGAGAAAATGTATATTTCAATAGGTGACGGAAAAATGCATAGGTAAGTAGTGGATGATCCTTAAAAAAATAAAAGATGCATCCTAGGGTAATGGTGCGGCGTCACTATAAGGGAAGAAGTATAAATGTTTCATTTTCTGAAAGGATGGTAAATATAACGGGAGACGTACATACTACAGAGAAAAGCTATATTTTATGAAATGGACGTGCTATAATACACTTGAGTAAAAGTGTATACTATTTTTCTTAAGGAGGAGAGACATGATTTACGTGTCTTTAATCGTGGCGGTAATCGCTGCCATTTTACTAACTCCACTTGTAAAGCGTTTAGCCTTTCGGATTGGAGCGGTCGATGCACCGAACTATCGGAAAGTGCACGCACGTATTATGCCACGCCTAGGTGGGCTCGCTATTTTTGGAGCCTTTTTAATTGGGATTGCTGTATTGCGACCAGATAGTCAATATATGCTGGCTATTATTTTAGGGGCGACGGTGATCGTTATTACCGGTGTGCTTGACGATATGTACGAAATATCAGCAAAAGCGAAGATGCTGGGCCAGTTAGTGGCAGCAGGTATCATCGTGTTCTATGGCGGTATTCAAATTGAAAACATCAATCTCC
The DNA here is from genome assembly GCA_031181585.1 of Lysinibacillus sp. GTDB lineage: Bacteria > Bacillota > Bacilli > Bacillales_A > Planococcaceae > Lysinibacillus_B. The sequence continues at coordinate 7,235 of JAPSKP010000100.1, read as the reverse complement.
CATTTACTGATGAGGGGACGTTAGCATTCGGGGCCTTAAGTATTCCGCTAACAATTCTTTGGATTGTCGGTATTACAAATGCTATTAACTTAATTGATGGTCTTGATGGATTGGCAGCAGGAGTTTCAACAATTGCCCTGATTACACTTGCAGCAATGGCATTTATTATGAGCAATGGATTTGTATTAGCTGTAGCAGCTATTCTTGCAGCAAGTACATTTGGCTTTTTATTTTATAATTTCCACCCCGCGAAGATATTCATGGGGGATACGGGTGCGCTCTTTTTAGGTTTTATGATTGCGGTCTTATCGCTGCTGGGCTTCAAGTCCATCACGGTCGTATCATTCATCGTTCCTGTTATCATGCTCGGTGTACCAATTTCAGATACATTCTTCGCGATTGTAAGACGTCTGCGAATGAAAAAGAAATGGTCTGATCCAGATAAATCCCATCTCCACCACCGACTGCTTGATTTAGGATTCTCACATCGCCAAACAGTATTAATTATTTATGGTATCGCTATGTTGTTCGGATTATTTGCGATCATCTTCTCTATGGCGAAAGTTTGGGGAGCTATTTTACTGATTACAGTCATTTTGGTGGTAATTGAATTGTTTGTAGAGGTTATAGGGCTAGCTGGTAAAAACTACCGACCACTCATCAATTTTGTACGTATGTTTAATAAATAACCCAAGTGGATATAGAAGCCGCTATCTTTGGATAGCGGCTTTTTTGTTTGAAAATAAGATGCTTTAAATCTTACGCTATAGAAATGTCTCGGTCTTTTGGGGCTGCGAAGATCATGCTTTAAGGTAAACCAGCTGTTTATCGCAAATATGCTTTCTTATTAAGAGTGGCAGTGTGAAAGGCGAAAAGCAGGAAACCGCGCAATAGAGGTTCGATTTTGCGCAATACGATCCTACATCGCGCAATAGCACTCTAATGATTTGTAAAAACAAAAAATCCCCCGCAGCGATTGCGGGGGAGAATGATTAACGAGATTTACTTTCTTCACTAAAATCAGACTGTGTTTGTTCATCGGAGTTATCACTAGGAATGCCGGAGACGTTTGTTGACTCTGGTATCAGACCTAAATGACTTTTAAGGATGTGCTGTGTTTCTTCAAGTGCTTCTTCATCCAGGGCATAGTAATAGATACCTGTCGACATGTCGTCGTAGCCCTGTAGGGTCAGTGCATCAACACGAGGCATTCCTTCTGTCAGGTAACTAATGAAGGATTTCATTTCCTTGAACGTCATATCTGTTTTCATGTTATTGCCAACTGCTTCAATGACATCATCGTATTTTGTGATGGATGAGGCTGATGCAACTTTTGAGAGAATCGCCGTAAGGATTTCCTGCTGGCGTTTACCACGCTCGATGTCGCTGTCCTGCTTTCGTGTACGGGCAAGTGCCAGTGCTTCTTGACCGTTCAGCTCCTGTAGGCCAGGCTCCAGGTTAATTGTATAGCGGTCGAATTCATCCTTCTCCAGCATAGTGTAAGGAACTTCAGCTTCAATACCGCCTAATGCGTCTACTACATCAATAAAGGCTTCAAAGTTCATGCGTACATAGTAGTCAACTGGAACATCGAATAATTCTTCGACTGTTTCAATTGTTGCCAATGTACCGCCCAATGCATGAGCATGTGTAATTTTGTCTTTATAGCCCACATACGGGATGTTTACATATGAGTCTCGAGGGATACTTACTAGTTTTACCGTTTTGGTCTTATTGTTCAATGTCGCGAGCATAAGGGCATCAGAGCGCGCTCCTTCTCCCTGTCCGCGTGTTTCACTATCATCGATTCCGATGAACAGAACAGAGACATTATCTTCGAGAGGCTCGACCTTAGCTTCCCGTTTCTCGGATACAGTACGGTTTTCGACGGCTTCATACGCATTATTTACTGCGTTTTCTGCTTTTTTCGTTAGATAAATTCCGTATGTTGTGACGCAAATAAGAGCGGATGCTGCTAAAATAAGTGTTATTTTTAGAAAAAGGCCTAGCTTAGAAGAGCGTTTTGGCTTTTTCTGCGTTAATCGATTCATATTAAATTCTCCTCTATCAGGAATGGTAGCTGCAAATTTTGTTTAATCCGTTTAATTATACTCGTTTTTCGCTGGAGCGTAAACGAAAATTACTTTAAGAAACGACAAATTCCACAAATTGCTTGTCGACACATGTAATTTCTGCTTGTCCATTTGTTAGTTCCGTCATCCACTCGGTAAACGTTTCTTCTTCATCTTTTTGTACCAATACATACAACTCGACACCCTCTGTATATTGGATATCCCGTAATGTATATTGGGAGCCTCGCACTCCATTTTCCACCTTGCCAAGCCATGTATAGTCAATTGCGATCTTCATGATGTGATGCAGTTTCCGTTCAACTACCTGGGCTGCTGTAATGCCTTCGGTTGTTGCTTTGCCATAAGCGCGGATCAGTCCGCCGCCGCCAAGCTTAATGCCGCCGAAATAACGGGTTACGACAACGACGGTATCTTTCAGGTCCTGTTTTTTTAGTACCTCTAGCATTGGAACGCCAGCTGTGCCGCTTGGTTCCCCATCATCGTTGGCTTTTTGAATTTGATTATTTTCTCCTACCATGTAACATGAGCAATTATGCGTAGCATTCGGGTGGGTTTTCTTGATTTTTTCAATGAATTCCAGGGCTTCTTGCTCACTTTCAGCCCGATTTACATAGCAAATAAATCTTGACTTCGAAATAATTATTTCATTTTCTCCATAACCTTTTATTGTTTTATAGTCCTTTCGCATCACGATGACCCCTCTCATTTCCGAAATTATAATGGATAGTATTTATAAAATTACTTAAATTTTGTTTGTAAAATGATATAATAGTGGAGAATTATTGTGTTTAAGTGTTATAAGATGTGTCTTGCTGTACTTTACTTTCCGAATAAGTAGCAACATCTAAGAAGAATGGAGATTTTTTATGTTTTCAAATGATAAATTAGATATTGCTTCCCTGGATGTTATATTTAATAGAATGCTTGAGACGATTACAAGTTCAAAAGATGATATTTTCATTATAAGCGAACAAAGTCGAAGAAGCTTCGAGGAAATGCAGAAGGAACTGGAAATTGTTCGACAGGAAATTGCTCTTGTCATTGATGAAGCAGACCATTTGGAGGTCAAATCGCAACTTTCCAAGCAACGGCTCGTCCAAGTGAGTAAAGCTTTTGATAATTATAGCGAAGAACAGGTCCGGGCGGCATATGAAGTAGCAAATGATTTGCAGATCAAGCTGATGCTCGCACGGGAAAAAGAAAAGCAATTGCGTGATAAACGGGATGATTTGGAACGGCGATTAAGAGCCCTCTATGAGACGATAGAACGTGCCGACCATATTGTCAATCAGGTGAATGTTGTTATTAACTATTTAACATCTGATTTGAAAAATGTAACGCTTGCATTAGAGCAGGCAAAAATTAAACAGGATTTTGGCATCCGTATTATTGCAGCTCAGGAGGAGGAGCGGAAACGGCTGTCTAGGGAGATCCATGACGGTCCGGCACAGATGATGGCGAATGTGCTGATGCGTTCCGGGCTAATTGAGCGTACGTATCGTGAAAAAGGCATTGAAGCAGCTATAACAGAGCTGGCGGATTTAAAGATAACAGTACGAAATGCCCTTTCCGAAGTGCGGAGAATCATATATGATTTAAGACCTATGGCGTTGGATGATTTAGGGATTGTCCCGACGCTGAAGAAATATTTATCGACCGTAATGGAATACAACCCAGGAATCCACATTTATTTCCAATCGTTCGGGAAGGAAAAGCGAATTCCATCCGAACATGAGGTAGCAATTTTTCGTTTAGTTCAAGAATGTGTTACAAATGCATTAAAACATGGCAAACCTAAGGAAATAAATGTTAAATTAGAATGGTTGAAGAACGGTATCAATATCGTCGTAAAAGATGATGGTGCGGGTTTTGAAAAAGAAACAGTGAAGGAACAGTCGTTTGGACTAATCGGCATGCGTGAACGCGTTGACTTATTAGAAGGACAGATGCACATTCGCAGCCATGTAGGCCAAGGGACGCTTGTTATTTTCAAAATTCCGTTCCCTGAAAAAGAAGAAGCTTAAAAATGTTGAAAAATGACCGAGAGTTTATAGGGGGTAACAGAGATGACGAAGATTATTATTGTAGATGACCACCAATTATTCCGTGAAGGAGTAAAACGTATTTTAGATTTTGAAGATACATTTGAGGTGGTAGCAGAAGGCGATGATGGTACCGACATCAATAACTTGTATGCTGCGCATATGCCGGATGTTGTGCTAATGGACATCAACATGCCAGGAAAAAATGGTGTGGATGCCACAGCCGATCTGATTAAGGAATATAGTGATGCAAAGGTCATCATGCTCTCTATCCATGATGATGAATCATATGTGACACATGCATTGAAATCAGGAGCACTTGGCTACATGCTAAAAGAAATGGATGCCGATGAGATCGTAGAAGCGATCAAGGTAGTAGCAAACGGCGGATCGTACCTGCACCCGAAAGTAACGAAAAATTTAGTAGCAGAATTCCGCCGCTTATCTGAGCATGAAAACAAGGGCAACTTCCACCAAACGGAAATCCGCCGTCCATTCCACTTACTAACAAAGCGTGAATGTGAAGTCCTTCAGTTATTAACAGATGGTCAATCCAATCGAACAATTGGTGAGACGCTATACATCTCTGAAAAAACTGTTAAAAACCACGTATCAAGCATCCTTCAAAAGATGAACGTAAACGACCGTACACAAGCTGTTGTTACGGCTATCAAAAATGGCTGGGTAGAAGTACGATAAGTAACTGCCTAGTGAAACCCGCTAATCTACGGATTGGCGGGTTTTTTTAGTAGAATCGCCGGTATTTGCCTAGAAATCGCTGGTAACTATTTAAAAACCGCCGGTATTTTACCTAAAATCGCTGATATTTCTCGATAAATATCTTATTGAATGAGTAACTGGTGAGGCTGCAGCCCCGCTGTTTCCTCGTTAAGTGAAATAGGAATATAGACTGGAACTATGCTGTTTTTCGCTTTAAAAGGACAATGCTCTGCCATATTTCATGCAACATTCCATACGTTATTTCGTCATAACATATGCGAATTATGCTACAATATTGCGCGGGAGGTTTTGAACAATGAAAAAATGGTTGTTAGCAGTAATGACAGTACTTGTGCTTGCTGCTTGTGGGGATACAGAACAAGAAACAGATAATGGTACAGAGAAAGATACGCAAGAAATTATTGATAAGGGAACAGTCGGCTTTGAGGTAATGGGTGACTCCATTGAAGAAGCAGCAAATGTTCCAGCAGAGGAAAAAGAGAAAATCCTTACTGCGTTTAATGAATATATAGATGCTTTTAATGCCGAAGATCTTGATCGTTATGGGGAAACGACATCAAAAAATGCTAAAGGGTTTGACTATAATTTAGATCTTGAGGAAGCAAAGAAGGCTTTTGAAATGTATGCAATCAACCGTCAGGCGGATGATGTGACGATTGTAAAATATGACGATAAGGAAGCGCAGGTATTTGCTAATCTTACGGTCGATATGACAGAAGAAGAAACAGATACACAAGTATCAAGTGCTGGGCGCCAGGTAACAGTATTCGTTAAGGAAGACGCTGACTGGAAAGTGTCGAGTGTTTATTATATCGGTGAAAATGAATAAAAAATAGCAGAAGCGTCCCGTGGAAAAGTCCAAGGGCGCTTTTTTATATTGCCGTGCCCATCGGTTACGGAATACATTTTTGTATCCTTAGCGGCGTTTTTCTGTTACTTGGGCATTCACATTCTATTACGGATACGGTAAACTAGTGAGCATAGGAGAGTGGGAAAATGAAAACTGCAGTCGTAACAGATAGTACAGCGTATTTAACGCAAGAAGAGCGCGCACGCTATAATATCCGCATGGTACCGCTTAGTGTAAATTTAGAAGACGGCACGTATGAGGAAGAAGTAACGATTACAGCCTCCGAATTTTACGACAAGGTGCGCGGGGCAAAAGTATTTCCAAAAACGACGCAGCCACCCGTTGGAAAATTTGTAGAGCTTTTTGAAGAACTTGCAAAAGAATACGATGAAATAGTTACAATCCATCTATCAAGCGGCATTAGTGGGACGTATCAGGGTGCCATACAGGCCGGCGATATGGTAGATAATATAGAAGTTTACGCGTTTGACAGCGAGGTAGCTTGCGGCCCTCAAGGTATGTTCGCTATAGAAGCGGCAAAAATGGCAGAACAAGGCGCATCAGCAAAAGAAATCATCGCGAAGCTTGAGGAGCTAAAAACGACGATGAACGCCTATTTCATTGTAGATGATTTAGCGCATCTTCAGCGTGGCGGGAGATTATCTGCCGCCGCTGCATTAATTGGTGGTTTACTACAGGTAAAGCCGATTCTGCACTTTGTCGATAAGAAGATTGTTCCGTTCGAAAAAATACGAACACGCAAAAAGGCAATCCGACGTGTTGAAGAGCTACTGAAGGAGTCGGCGCAGCGCTACGAGAAATTACAGGCTGTCGTGATCCATGCAAACTGCGAGGAAGAGGGACGAGCATGGCTTGCGCAATTGCAGCAGGACTTCCCGACAGTTGATTTTAAGTTTAGTTATTTCGGACCGGTTATTGCCACGCATTTAGGCGAAGGTGCTATTGCGATAGGCTGGATGAAAAAAGAAGACTAATAGAAGGCGGTTTCTACTATTTAAGTAGAGGCCGCTTTTTCTATGGAGGGAAAATGAAACTAAATAAAATAATGAAGTTAAAAAGGTATAAGGGATTTTTGATAGAGCCCAATCTACAGAATTTCTTTACAGGGCGTATATGGTCAAGGGAAGCAGCACCGTTCCCGAAGGAAAAGGTAGACTGCTACATTAAAAGAGGGCTTTTGAAGGTAAAGACAGCGATCGGGGAAGGGCCAATATGCAACCGATGTTTAAATACGAATAAAAATTGGTTTATTTCCTATCAGTGCTCACGCTGTCAAAAAACATGTACCTATTGTCGTCATTGCATCCAGATGGGAAGAATGAGCAGCTGTACTGAACTGCTTATATGGGATGGCCCAGCGCCTGCTGGGCAAAAACGTCACAAGCTCGACTGGAAAAGTGAGTTCACGCCGCTTCAGAAAAAAGCTTCTAATGAATTGACCGATAGCGTACGGAAAGGGAAAAGCCACCTTATTCATGCGGTGTGCGG
>JAPSKP010000099.1 GCA_031181585.1 Lysinibacillus sp. | reverse complement strand
TAACGGTATTGATCTGACAGAAGCTTCCCCAGAACAGCTTCGACAATCACGACAAAAAATCGGAATGATATTTCAGCATTTTAATTTACTAAAAACAGCGACAGTCTACGATAATATTGCTATACCTTTAAAGCTATTAGGACATAACAAACAGGAAGTAGAACAAAAGGTAAAAAAATATGCAGAAATCGTTGGCTTAACAGATAAGCTGACAAGCTATCCGAACCAACTGTCGGGCGGTCAGAAGCAGCGTGTGGCTATTGCACGCTCCCTATCACAGGAACCTGAAATTCTGCTTAGTGACGAAGCGACAAGTGCCCTGGATCCTGAAACAACGGACTCCATCCTGGACCTGCTCCTTGAAATCAACGAAAAACTCGGCATTACCATCCTTTTAATCACACACGAAATGAATGTCATTCAGAAAATCTGCGATTATGTATATGTCTTGGAGAAAGGCAGGCTTGTGGAGCATAATACAGCAATTGAGCTGTTTACAAAGCCCCAGCATCCCACGACGCGTAAGTTTTTAAATACAATTTCACAACGGAATCTATCAGATTCGCTGATTGAACAGTTGAATTTGACAGGTGCCGTCATCCGCCTCACATTTGTCGGTGAAAGTACAGGAAAGCCGCTTATTGCGGATGTAGCAAGTCGATTCCATGTGCAGCCAAACATCTTGGCAGCCAACATCATTGAACTTAAAAACGGTATTGTCGGCAATATTGTTGTCCATATAAATGGAACCGCTGCTGAAATTACCGCCATCACCCAGTACTTAAAAGACAACGGTGTACAAATTGATGTATTGGGAGGTGGAGCAAATGAATAATGATAAAGGCTTTTTGGAGCAGTGGGGACCGATTATTTGGGAGGCATTGCTAGAAACATTCCAGATGACGTCCATTTCCCTCGTCATTTCAATTGTTCTCGGGGTGCCGCTCGGGCTGATGCTCGTATTAACACGTCCCGGACAGTCATTTGAAAATAAATGGATTTACCAAATATCTAATCTGCTCATTAATATTATCCGTTCCATTCCATTTATCATCTTATTATTCTTCATCCTGCCGCTGACGAAATTTCTTGTCGGCACGACGATTGGAGTTAAGGGCGTTATCGTACCGCTTGTCGTCTATACAGCACCTTATATCGCCCGTCTTCTGGAGACTGCTCTTCTTGAGGTGTCCCCAGGTGTAATGGAAGCTTATACAGCAATGGGGATCAAGCGCCGCCATATTATTTGGAATGTACTGCTGCGTGAAGCACGCTCCTCTATTATTCTTGGCCTGACAATTGCTACAGTCGGACTAATTGGGGCAACCGCGATGGCAGGACTTGTTGGTGCAGGTGGTTTAGGCGACTTAGCTTACCGCTATGGCCACATCCGTTTCCAGGTGGATGTAATGTATGCTGCTGTGTTCATTCTCATTATTTTAGTACAGGTAGTTCAATCAATCGGCAACCGTATTGCTGCTAAGCTGAAAAAGGACTGATAAGTTAATGACGAAGGAAGACTTACTTTTAAAAAATATTCAGGGCGACAAGCCCTTTCCAATTTGCTTCGAAGATTTGGAAGAAGCTGTGGCGGAAAAGCTCCCAGCTGGGCCATATGGCTATATCCGCTCGGGAGCTGGCGGCGAACAATCACTTCGTAACAATCGCAAGGCCTTTACGAAGTATTCTATTATTCCCCGCTTTTTAACAGATGTCTCCGAGCCTGATACCTCTATCGAACTGTTCGGCAAAAAACATCCCACTCCCTTTTTATTCGCACCGGTCGGGATGAATCAAATGGCGCATGAACAAGGAGAATTAGCCGTTGTACGCGCAGCTGAAAAACTTGGAATGCCTTATATTCAAAGTACTGTCTCCAGCTATTCACTCGAGGAAGTAGCAGATACTGCCCCAGCTCATACAAAATGGTTTCAGCTATACTGGTCGACGAATGAAGAAATTGCCTATAGCATGGCTGCCAGAGCAGAGAATGCCGGCTTTGAAGCAATCGTTTTGACAGTCGATACAGTCATGCTTGGCTGGCGTGAGGAGGATGTACGTAATCAGTTTTCGCCTTTAAAGCTTGGCCTGGCACGTGGAAATTATATGAATGATCCTATCTTTACAGCTTCTTTGAAGGATGAGTCATTTGAATCGTATATAGAAGGTGTTCTCGCCAATATTTTTCATCCTACATTAAATTGGGAAAATATCCGTGAGTTAAAAAGCCACCTTCGTGTGCCTCTTCTAATTAAAGGTATTTTACACCCGGAAGATGCGCGTCTGGCCATTGAAGCTGGAGTAGATGGAATCATCGTCTCTAATCACGGGGGACGCCAATTGGATGGTGTCATTGGAAGCCTCGATGCACTTCCTGCCATTGTGAAAGCTGTAGATCATCGTGTACCGGTGCTCTTAGACGGTGGTGTGTACCGCGGAATTGATGCACTAAAGGCATTGGCACTCGGTGCTGCAGCCGTATGCATAGGCCGCCCATTTGTCTATGGCCTTGCCTATGATGGGGAGAATGGTGTATATCAAGTCATGCAAAATTTATATAGTGAATTCAAAGTGTCCATGGGCCTGGCCGGGCAGCGGACAGTTGCGGACCTCCAAACGCTCGCACTTATTCGAGAATAGAGAGGATATCTAAAAGCCTCTTTACGATGAAGATGGTAACACCTCGATATAACACTTACAGAAGTAATGCTCCTTGATAAATATGTATCAAAAACAGAGCTGTCTAGAAAGTTGAAACTTTCCGGACAGCTCTTTTCTTATTGCCGTATATAAAAGCTGCTCCTATCAAAGATAGAAGCAGCTCAAACATAATGCTGAATTTTCTTATTGAATGACGCCCAGCTCGTGTCCCACTTTTTCATAGATTGCTAATGCATCATCCAGCATTTTCTTTGTATGTGCCGCAGTCGGCATGTTGCGGACGCGTCCCGTTCCTTTTGGTACCGTCGGGAATACAATAGATTTCGCGTAGACACCTTCCTCAAATAAACGGCGGGAAAATTCCTGTGTTAGCTTTTCATCTCCGACAATACATGGTGTAATCGGCGTTTCAGATTCCCCGATATTAAAGCCAAGCTTCTTCAAGCCTGCTTTCAAATAGTCGCCATTTTCCCAAAGCTGATCATGCAGCTCTGTCGATTCCATCAGCATCTCTACTGCACGCGTAATCGCTGCAACATCGCCTGGCGGTAATGCCGTAGAAAATAAAAATGGACGTGAACGAACCTTTAACCAATCGATTAGATTCTGTTTCCCAGCAACATAGCCGCCTACGACACCAATTGCTTTTGACAATGTTCCTATTTGGAAATCAATCTCTTTTTGCAAGCCAAAATGTTTTACCGTGCCGGCACCTTTTCCTGTTACACCTGAACCATGTGCATCATCCACATAAGTAATTAAGTCGAATTCTTTCGCAATTTCTACAATTTCCGGCAGCTTGGCAATATCGCCATCCATTGAGAAGACACCATCTGTAATGACCATCACTTTATTGTAAAGACCTGACTCTTTTGCTTCTTTCGCCTTTTTGCGTAGATCATCCATATCCGAATGATTATAAGCAATAATTTTTGCCTTCGACAGACGACAGCCGTCAATGATAGAAGCATGATTCAATTGATCTGAAAGAATAGCATCATTTTTATCCATCACGGCAGAGATCGCTGCCATGTTACAGTTAAAACCAGACTGGTAGCTAATTGCAGCTTCCGTCCCTTTGAATTTTGCAAGTGTCTCTTCCAGCTTCACATGCAGGTCGAGCGTTCCGTTAATTGTACGAACAGCGCCTGCTCCTACGCCGTACCGGTCAGTCGCTTCTTTCGCGATACGCTTCAATTCTTCATTTGTAGCAAGGCCAAGATAGTTATTTGACGATAAATTAATCAGATTTTTCCCTCGTACTTGAATAATCGGTCCATTTGCTCCCTCTACTGGGTCGATTTCATTGTAAAGACCCTGGTCGCGCAACTCTTGTAAATTTTTATTTAGAAATTGTTCCAATACGTGTGACAAAGCTGTTCATCCCTTTCACTTTTCAGACTATTAACATTTTAGCATATTTTCTTCCCGTGTCATCGAAATGATAAAGTTATACACATTTCGAGCTCTTACCCACATTTATCTGTTGATTATTCAGAATATTTGTGAATAAGTAGTGAATTTCTTTCTATTTTTAGAAAATTAGCTGTGGATAACTTTTTTATCCACAGCTACGCTTCGATTAATTCGTGTAGCTTTCTTCTAAAGTAATGAAGACTCGGCTGAATAAGATAACCTGTTCCTAGGGCTAATATCACAGTACCCAATCCTACCGGCCCGCCAAGCAGCCAGCCAGCTGCTGCTGCAATCACTTCCAGGATTGCGCGCGCCATCCGGACAGAACCTCCGAACTTTTCTACGATAATCATCATTACGGAATCACGAGGTCCCGCTCCAAGCTCTGCAGAGATATAGAGTCCGCATCCTACACTTAGTACGACAAAACCTGCAAAAAAGTAGACGAACTCCCCTACAAAAACATCCGTCTCCGGCAGCAGCCAATTAAATAAATCAATAAAGGTACCGACCAGCAGCATGTTCAGCCATGTACCAATACGCGGCCATTCCCTTAAATAAAGAGATGTAGCCAGAATAATAAAAAGCCCTGTCAAAATCGACCAAGTGCCGATTGACAGGCCAAATTGCTTGAACAGACCAATATGCAGGACATCCCATGGTCCTGTCCCGACGACACGGCCTTTAATAGTCAGCGTGATACCAAGCGCCATGACAAGCAGTCCTCCAAGGAAAAACGCCCATCGCCATTTAAATTGTTTCGACATGATGTACCTTCCTTCTAAAGATTGTCATCTTTCTAGTTGTAGATGAATCGATTATATTCCTTATAGAGTGAGATTTAAATAGAAAAATGAATGGAAGTGTACAAACACGATGTCACACTTCTCACCCGAGGACTGATGATCAATCCGTCAGCGGAGCAAATGCTGCTTTCGTAATCTTTGCCAAATCTGCTGGGGTAAGCTTAACCTGCATGCCAATTTTGCCTGCGCTCACAATGATCTCTTCAAGTGATTCTGCCGAAGCATCTATAAATGTCGGAAATAATTTCTTCATACCGACGGGTGAACAACCGCCGCGCACGTAACCCGTCACATTTTGAAGCTCCTTCACCGCCAGCATTTCAATCTTCTTTTCACCAGCGGCTTTTGCAGCCATTTTTAAATGAAGCTCGGAGGCTACAGGAACAACGAACACATAATAGCGGTTTGTTCCGGCCGTAGCGAGCAACGTTTTAAACACAGCGGCAACAGGCTGACCTATTTTTCCTGCAACTGTTATTCCATCCACTGCCTGCCCATCTTCTGATGTATATTCAAACAACTCATAAGGTACCTTTTGCTGCTCGATTAACCGTATTGCATTCGTTTTGGCAGCTTTTTTTGCCATCCTTATCCCCCTCTTTCTTTTCACTTATTATAGCGCAAAGACCCAACAAGCCAAACAGCCTAATAATGATAAAAAGACATGAAGAATACCGCATCAGCGGTTTCGTTCATGTCTTCCAAGCTATTATGCTGTTTTAGAAAATGTCGGTTCATCGAATGAACGATAGCCATTTTTCACCATTGCAATATGGTTTGAATAGTTTACATTTGCCAGCTGGAATAGGCGTTGATATCCCCTATCTTCAATTGGGCGTCCAGACAATGACATTCCTTGCGAGGAATTACGCTCAGCAAAGCTGCCTATAAAACGCTCGGGTACTTCTACCTTTTCAGCTTCTGAAAAATTGACCAGCTTCTCATCATTCGTTGACTCTTCTTGCTGACCTGCTTCTTCCTGTACATTTGGCACATCGGTTACTCGCGGCACTTCATGCGAAGTTGATACCGCTGATTTCAGTGCAAGGTTTTGGTCATTTTCAAATTGCTCCTTCTCACTGAAGGGATCTTTTACAAATAATCCATCTATTGCTCTTTTTTCTTGACCCGTCGTATGCAAATCTCTTTCTGTCTTTCCGGAAAGCAAATTCTCCAAAGCCTCGAGTAATGGGTTTTTCGGTGATTGATATTGTGCATTTTTACGATATGCTTGTCCTGCTTCACGTTTTTGCAGCGCACGCTTCCGAGCTTCGATCTCTATGGTTGAACTACTTAACAATTGCGGCAGTTTCATTTTTCTCTACCTCCTCAGCCTTTGGATTCCATTTATGATTTTTATCGGCTCTTTATTCGAAATTATATGGGCAGTGATTACAAATAATTCCTAATAACCAGATAAATAAATCCATAAATTACTTTTCCCCTTCTTTCTTTGAAAACAAAACCAGTTCAAAAGACTCAATAAAATCCCCTCTTATTAACGTCTATTTTTCACTTTCCTATTCAAAACAGTTTATAATAGAAGAACTCAGCAATTCACTACCATGAAATGACTTTCAATAGAAGGAGGAAATGTCATTGACTGAAGAAGAAGCAAAGCAGCAGTTGAAATATGCCCAGCAGCACCTGGCAAACGAACGAACCTATCTTGCTTGGATACGGACCGCTATCTCTATTGTTGGAGTAGGCTTCCTGGCAACCAGCCTCCATTTCACGATTGGAAATATACGTGACCCTTTAATTGATATACTATCTGTACTTGTAGGAATCTTTGCCTGCATATTTGGATTTGTCATCATTATCACTACGACTAGGAATTATAAAAAAAAGCGCCGCTATATTATGGAAGAGAAATTCTATCCCTCCGATCGGCACATTACGCTTATCTCCATCATGCTTGGTATTATGATTTTACTTATCCTCTTTTATTTCTTCCTGCTTTTTTAAGACTTATCATGTCCCCTTTACTATAGTAGAAACAATAGGAAAAGAGGCTGTCCCACGATTCGACAGCCTCTTTTATTTATACTTTTCGTGGAAATCCCTATAAATAACCAGTTCTATTCATCCTCTTGTAATCTAACTAGTTCCCTTTTTACATTCTTAGAATCCAGCTAATGTGCCCGTTGACAATGGGCATTCTCCTTCAGTAAGCAATTTCTCCATTGGAATAGAAATAAAGATGAATTTTGTTTTAAGCTTTCTATTCTTATCTCTTTTATACCTTGCTTATTACTGGGACAATCACCCTTTACTTTCTGTCATGTGGCTGATGTTATCTTCACAACTTCGACAAACAATAAAGAAAAAAATACTAAGTCTGCTTCCTTTTCATTGAAAATAGAATAAAGATTTTGTAGAATAGCAAACATAGTTTAAATTAACTACTCAAATTAAACTATTTTAATTATACTAACTAAATGATGAAAAGTCATGAATTGAAAGGATATAACAAATGAAGTTTACAGAGTTTCTCAAGAGCAAAGGCGCCATCGCCTCTATTTTTATGGGTATTTTTTATGCAGTATGTATGCTGGGAATTTTCTTGCCAGGTTATACAGCTATTCCAGGAAATATCGATCGGCTGCCGATTGCTATCATCAATGATGATGAAGGAGAGTATGGAGGACAAATTGCGGATAGCTTAGCAGAACAGCTGCCATTTAAAAAAATAGAAAAAGATATTTCTAATAAAACGGCTCTCGAGCAATTAGAGGAAAATGATTTAGCGCTGGTTGTGCATATCCCGAAAACATTTTCAGCCGACCTGCAGAATGGCGAGATATCATCGAGTATAGATTTTACAATGAATGAGGCAGCAGCTACTGTCGTTTCATCGTCCATGGCACAAGTTGTATCGCAAATTAATAATCAATTAAGTACTCAGTTTTCACAGCAAACTGCTCAGGGGATGTTGATGAATGTTAACGTACCCGAAGAGCAAGCCCAGGCAATGGCCGAGATGATTGAAAATACTTATATCCCAAATGTTGTAACAATCAATGACATTCCGGACGGTATGCACAATAATATGCTTCCTATGTTTCTAACAATGGCTTTATATGTGGGAGCTATGATTGCAGCTATGCAGTTAGTCGGAGCTTTTAAAGCCAGCCGTGGGAAAGCGAGTAAAACACGCCTATTCATCTACATGCAATTGACAGCAGTGTTTATTGGTATTTTGGCGGCACTAGCTTCAACAGGTGTGGCATATGGCATTAATGATCTAAGCGGGGATTTGTTCCTGCCGATTTTAGGGCAACAAATCCTAAACTACTGGGTTAACTTCAACTTCACAGCCATCTTTGTTCTTCTGATTGGTGAAGCAGGAATGATCGTTAATATTCCTATTTTATTAACACAAACGATTGCCAACGGAGCGACGTTGACACGCGATATGATGTACACGCCTTTTGAATGGGTCAGCCATATTACACCAATGTATTACTCCGTGCAAGCATACTTTGCCAATATTTATGGCAGTGCAAGCGTGAGCCCTTACATTTTCGGATTAGCTGCTGTAGGGATCGCAGCCATGCTGATCAACATCTTGATTGTACGATTTTTCCATAAACCGCTGCCTGTTGCAGAAGCTGCGCCATCAATGAATTCTACTGAAGTACAAGCTTAATTTTGCTACAATGGAAGTATTACTTGCCAAAGGAGCGTAAAATATGGCAATTCAAATTTTTATTCTAAGCAAGCTGATGGAAGAAAACACGTATCCATATAAACTGAAAAAGCAAATCTCAGCATTGCAGCCTCTTGACACAGTAAATGGTCTAACGGAGAGTAAGCTGTACTATCATTTTGAATCATTAGCAAAACAAGGTTTTATTGAGGCCAAAGAGGTAATTAAAGAGGAGAACCGTCCAGATAAGCAGGTATTTGCCATTACGGCTAAAGGACGGGAAGTATTGCCAAAGAAAATATATAAACTATTTGAAAATGCAGAAACGATTGGAGATATGGTGATTGGCCTAGCCAATATGAAGTATATAGACCGTGATAAAGCCATTTCACTGATCGAGAAAAAATTAAGCTCTCTTAAACAAAAAAGAGAATATCTAGCGACGCTTGACGGCCATTTTCCTGTTGAACCTGAAAAGAAAGTATTTGTGAATTTCCTGGAAGACTATTCAAAATATAAAATAGAGGGCTCGATACAATTTTTAGAAAGGCTCATTGAGCATATTCGAAAGGAAGAAATTTAAACTATCGATTCTTTACATTCAGAACAGTTTCTATTCCACTATCATTCACCGAAAGGACCTATAGATGATTTCATTTTTCTTAACAGCAAAAAGACTGTTGAAGGCTTTAATAAAAGCAATTAAGCAGCCTATATGTAAATCGTTGATTGCTACCCTATTCCTCATTGTTTTATCGGGTACATTATTTTATTCGAAAATTGAAGGATGGGCGTATATAGATGCTATTTATTTTGCTGTAGTAAGCTTGATTCCCAGCAGTGTAGAAATCGGTCTATCCCCCATTACGACAGTCGGAAAAATTTTTACAATGATGTATTTGATTGTAGGCGTCGGGGTTATGATTGGATTAATCGGCATCATCGGTAAAGCAGTTCTAGATGTCGATTTCAAAAGCTCCTCGGAAAATGGTGAAAATCCTTCCCAAAATAAATAAGTCTCTTTGTCTCGATAGGGAAAGGACGCTGCAATGTAAGAACAGCGGTATTTTCATACAGGCAGGGCTCATCCTTTTACGTTATTTCTAGGACAAGGACTTGCTTTTTTATAGAGATTGAAAATGACTCCGGCATGCCGCCGGAGTCATTTCAAAGTGAAGAAAAAGTCGTTTTTTAACTTTGTCTTTACGTTTTTTAGGTAACTTTATAAAACAACGTTTTACTCAGCCTGTCTTGAAAACGCTTGCCAGACAAGGCGCGCCGACGAGTGAAGACGTGAATAGAACCTAAGTTCATGCGCGGACGAGCGAGGCAAGCAACGCTGGATGAGAGCGTTTGTCAACAGGCTGCAATGATAAAATGCTTAAACTGAGTCACTATGCTATATATTTACAGTAAGGATGCAAGAAAGGCTATTTAGAATGGCAAAAAGTCTAGTTTTAGCAGAAAAGCCTTCAGTAGCACGTGATATCGCGAATGTACTGAAGTGTTATAAAAAGGGAAATGGTTTTTTAGAAGGAGATCAATACATCGTGACACGGGCTTTCGGGCATCTTATGACGCTCGCCGACCCTGAAAGTATGATAACAAATATAAAACTTGGAATTTGGAATGCCTGCCGATGCTGCCTGAACGACTGAAATTGACGGTCATCAAGCGGTCCGGCAAGCAATTTAATGCAGGAAAATCCTGGCTAAATTGCAGTGATATAAAGGAGATTATCATTGCAACGGATACAGACCGTGAAGGTGAACTTGTTGCACGCTGGATTATCGCCAAGGCATATGAGAACCTGTATCATGCAGCTGCAGCTCGTTCGGAGGCAGATTGGTATATTGGATTGAATGCAACTCGGGCCTTGACGACACGCTCTAATGCACAGTTGAATTGTGGCCGTTAACCCTTGTACCCTGTCAATAGCATGGGCGAAATTTGTTAATCTAGATTTTATCTAGGTTGTACGAATTTCGCCTTTTTTAATAACTTCTGTTACCCTTCAATTGAATGACATTGTTAAATAATAAGTATAGAAATAAAGTGTGAAAATAATGGCTACCTTTGTTAATATGGTAAATCTTTCACATTTCTCAAGTCTTTGTCGATCTTTCCATCCATTTAATTAAACACATTATTGGATAATAAGTTTGTCTGCTGCGATACATACTACAGATGAGGTGGGAAAATGACGATTGTACGATTAGGTTATGTTGCGATGAGTATGGAACTAAAAAATGCTTCTCCGTCTCAAACGATGACATTCACTCAATTTCAAAAAATTAAGGATCGCGAAGCGGCTATACGAAAATTAGAGCGAATTGCACTGACAAATTTAGAACATACACTTAGGCTATTAAAACATAATGTCTATAAAGAAATTCATTTCTATCGCTTAACCTCTCGATTGATTCCTTTAGCTAACCATGAAGCACTACCTGATTGGAATTATATAAAACCATTAAAAGAGAAATTAGCTGAAATAGGCGCGTACGCAAAAAAACATACTATACGAATTGATTTTCATCCTGATCATTTTGTCGTCGTTAATTCACCAAGAACGGAAGTAGTCAAAAACTCTTTAAAAACGTTAAAGATGCATTATTTATTGTTAAAGGGAATGAAAATAGATCCGACGCACCGATGTGTTCTTCATGTTGGTGGGAACTATAAAGAAACCGAGAAATCTTTGGAGCGATTCGTTGATAATTGGATGGATGTTCCAAGAGCCATTCAAAAGATGATTATGCTTGAAAATGACGATACTTCTTTTACAGTTGATGATACGTTATATCTATGTGAAAAATTAGAAATACCACTTGTATTTGATTATCATCACCATCTCGCCCATCATTATAATGGAAAATGGGAGGATAAGTGGGACCGAATTGTAGCGACTTGGAAGGATTCACCGTTGCCAATAAAAATGCATATTTCAAGTCCTAAAAGCGAGAGAGAATTCCGTCATCATTCTGATTATGTGGACGTAGACATGTTTTTCAGATATTTAAAAGAAATCAAAGGAACAGTACCGGAAATACATTGTATGATTGAGGCAAAAAAGAAAGATGAAGCGTTATTTCGTTTGATTGAGGAAATAAAACATAGAGAAGATGTAGAAATGATTGATGGATCTTCCTTTTATTTAAAGTGATAATCACTGGCACTGGGGAAATCTCCAGTGTTAGTATAGGCCTTTATTCAATTAACTTTCGTTTTCTAATCAAACAGACAAAATTTGTGTAGTAATTGCTGTATGTAGAAATGTTAGGTATCAGAAACTGAAACCATTAGATTCTTCGGTAAAGGATAATCCCCTGGAGCCTTCCCCTTTTTCTAGGAAAGCGCCCGATTGTTGAAAATTGTTATTCAACTAAAGCCCCTGGAATTGAAGTATAGGATCGAAAAAAATACAGGTTTACAGCGTTAATAAATTGTCTCTGTATACAGGTTTTTATTCAAATAATACTCCTTCACGTTTTCTGCAAAGTTTTGAAAAGTCTTATTATAGCTATGTTTATATACCTCAGCATAAAAAGCTGTATAAACAATATTTAAAAAGAAACCCAAGAAATGTTGGGCACTGAGTGTCGTTTTTGAGACAGTAAGAAAACACCTTATTAAACTGCCAGTTGGCGGTATTTTACCGGCGACTGGTTGTTTAATTTCGTTTGAATCCGGATATTGTTATAATAAGTAATATAGGTTTCGACGATTTGTTTTACGTGCGCATTTGTCGTACTGTAAATGTCGTCGAGATAGAACGTTTCTGACTTTAGCGAGGAGTGAAACGTTTCGATCGGGGAATTATCAGCGGGCGTGC
>JAPSKP010000098.1 GCA_031181585.1 Lysinibacillus sp. | reverse complement strand
TTTTTCCTACGATTTTCCCTTTGTAAAGAATGGCTGTATCCAGCGCCTCATCCACAACAAATTTTCTGAGATTAGCGTCAATGAACTGATAGGTCATTTCAATCTCTGTCGACACATCAAGCCATCCCAACCATTCACGCAAATGCTCCCTATTTCGCTCAATCAGGTCGAAAATATCATCAGCATCCCTATGTGTTACAAGCTTCAGGGAAATTTCTTCATCTACTTTATAGGTAAACATACAATATCCCCCTTTATTAAAAAAAGCGTATCGTTTCTCTACGATACGCTTCTTTTTTCTTTATTATAATGTAAATGGACCAATAGCAGCATGTAATTTTGCGGCTGCTTTGTATGTTCAGATCACTGCTCTTGATTTCATTCAAAGAAGCCTGGATCTTTCACTCAATTCATTTACTATTTGCTGTCCACTTTACGATTGGCTCTTAAACAATAAAAAGAAGCCGCCTGAGATGACGGCTTCTTTTATGTTGATTTCAATTCTACTACAATAAGCTCTGGTAAATTAAAGAGTCTCTGCGGTACCAGACTATTGCCTAACCCCCTGCTGACAAGCATTTTTGTGTCAGCTTTTTCATACATACCGCTTGTATAGGTTGGCAGCCAGCCCTGCCCGGGTGCAACCAGTCCCCCAATAAAGGGAAGGCGTACCTGGCCGCCATGGGCATGACCTGTAAATACAAGATCCAGCTGATTTTCTACATAGGTTTCGAATTTTTCCGGACGATGGGATAATAAGATTTTAAAGGCACTCTCTTCGACGCCAGTCATCGCTTCAGCCAGCATTTCCTGAACTTCTTTACCCATCAGCGGGTCCTCGATACCGATAATCGACAAGCGCTCCCCGTCGCGCTCTATTGCCATCGATTGATTCGGTAATATATGTACGCCAAGGCTTTCGAGGGCCATGTAAATTTCGTCTGTCTGATTTACAGCTACCTCATGATTACCTAGTACATAATATACGTCCGCAAATGTAACAAATTGTTCAACTGCATCCAGGCTGTTCTCTAAATGATAGCGCCGGCTATCTATCAAATCACCCGTCAAGAAGATCGCATCCGGATTGGCATCTTTCACTTTCTTTACAAGCCTTTGCTGGTCATCGCCAAATGTTGCATCATGCAAATCACTCACTTGGACAATTCGGAAACCATCAAAGGCTTCCGGCAGCTTATCGGATTCAACTGTATATTCTGTTGTCCCTAACAAGTTGTTATTAGCATAAAAAAATAATATAAAGGCAGCTACATAAAGGATTACCTTAGCTAATCTTTTCACGTCGACCCGCTCGATTCTCTATCAATCTAATGCAAATTCCAGCATCATGGTTTCTATCATAGGCACATCTTCCGAAACATTCAAGTGGTGAATATAGGTATTCATTCATTACCTAAAATTTCCATTACGAGTGCTCCCTCTATTTTATTTTATTAGCAATCTGCATATATCATTCCTTTTTCCGACAGAAAAGGGGTACCCTCCCTCGAGGTACCCCTTTTTTCATGTTTGATTATGATCTTTCTTTTCTGGAGACAAATCTTCCTCCACTTTAAGTCCCACTAACTTATCCTTCGGCTCCTCTTCAGTCTCACTTCCAAAAAGCACAACTTTAAGTGCATCGTCACCAGAACCTTCAGCTAACGGCACACGTGATCGATAGGCAGCGCGGCATACGAGATGGCCTGCGACCGGAGCCGTAATAAACGTAAAGATGATCCCTAGTATCAGACGTACACTGACATAGCCATCATGGCTCCAAAAGTAAATGAATGCCCCCAGCAGACAGCACAATACAGAAAGCGTTGCACTTTTCGTCGCTGCGTGTGAACGTGTATAGACATCAGGCAGCCGCAGCATTCCAAATGCGCTAATGACACTGACGATAGAGCCGAAGAGTATCAGCAATACAGCAATCCATTCAATCCCTTGACTTTCGCTCAACGATAACGCCCCTTTCAATATATTTTGAAAAGGCAATCGTTCCAATAAACGCTAGAACACCCAGTATTAAAATCGCCTCTAAAAACGCTTTTGTCTTCAGTACAATAGATACGATAGCAATCGCCGAGATAAGGTTTACGCCAATTGTATCAATCGCAATTGCACGGTCAGGCAAGGTCGGCCCTTTTATGATACGGTAGAGCAGCAGTGCAATTGCTACCATAAATAGCGCAAGCGATACGAGCATTATTTTCTCAATCATTGCGCGTCACCTCCAAAATAGCCCGTTCAAATTTTCCGATGGAACGGACAATTGAATCCTTTGCCTCTTCTAAGTCCATTGCATGGATGTAGAAGAGATTTCCTTCCTCCGATACTTCCATGACGACAGAACCCGGTGTAAGTGTTAAAAGCAGTGCAAGCGCCGTCACCTGCCAATCACCTTCCAGCTTTGTCTCATAGGTAAAAATCCCCGGAGTAATATTTAACTTTGGGGAGAGTACCCACCGAAGGACTGATATACTCGATAGGATAAGCTCTTGAATAAAGAGGAGGATGAGCTTGATAATTTTCTCTACACGACGCAGGTAAAAGCGTGTACCAAAGAATCGGTGCATCGCATATAGAATGACGATCCCTACAAGAAATCCTGCTACAAATGTGGAAAAATCGGCTTGCGGATCATCCTTTAATAGAAACCATAATGCAGCAATAAATAAGTTTAATACAAATTGTCCTAACATCTGCTCACCCTCCTTTACTCACTATTTCCTAAAACAGCTTCTATATAGATGCTCGGATCAGCCAATGTTTTTGCTGCGTCTTCAATAAATGGTGCGAATGCCTCGGCCCCTACTCCGAGAACTATGAGGCAAAGCGCCAGTAAGGAGAACGCTGTCATCGCCAATTTGGGAATCGGCTTCTGATGATCCTCGCTGATCGTCGTCTCTCCGAAGAACGACGCTAGTAAAATACGTAATAGTGAATATAATACAATGATGCTGGAAGCAAAGCCTAATGCCAGCAGCACAAAATTTTCACCTTCGATTGCCCCCTGTCCAATCAACAGCTTCCCGATAAATCCACTTAGTGGTGGAATGCCGGCAAGAGCACACATTACAATAAAGTAAATCCAACCAAACAATGGATAGTTTCGAATAAGCCCGCTCATCCTTTTTACGATGACTTCGCCAGTCAAATATACCATCGTACCGATTAATAAGAAGAGCAATGCTTTTGCAAACATGTCATGAACTAGATAATAAATAGAGCCGGCAAAGCCTGTCTCTGTACCTGTAGCTAGGCCGATGAGGATAAACCCAATCGCGATAATTACATTATAAGTAGCAATCGTGCGGACATCCTTCCCAGCAAGCGCCCCCATACAGCCTGCTATAATGGTAAGACCCGCCATTATACCAATGACTAAATGTGTAACCTCCTGATTCAATGGGAACATCAATGTAAACGTACGGAATAATGCGTAGACGCCGACCTTTGTCAGCAATGCAGCAAACAGTGCCTGTACCGCTGTAGGGGGCACACTATAGGAACCTGGCAGCCAGAAGAACAATAATAGCCCTGCCTTTAACGCAAAGACAATCAAGAATAGAATCGACACTGTCGTAAGGATTGGGTCCTGTCCTAATTCGGCAACTCGCTGTGCAATATGTGCCATATTTAATGTCTTTACTGTTCCGTATAGGAAAGCCAGCGCCACAAGGAACATCCAGGAAGCGACTACATTGATTAAGACATACTTGAGCGCCTCTCGCAGCTGTACCTTCTCCCCGCCCAGTGCAACTAGTACATACGACGCAAGCAGCATCACCTCAAAACAGACGAACAAATTAAAGATATCTCCTGTTAGGAATGATCCATTTACTCCGGCGATTAAAAAGAGCACAAATGGATAGAAAAACATCCTCTCATGGCGTTCACCAATGGTAGCGAATGCATAAATCAAGCAAATGGCTGTGATGATACTAGCCGTTAAGACAAGTATGAGCGCAAATGAATCCGCTACAAAAAGGATGCCATATGGAGGGAGCCATCCGCTGAAGTCCAGCTTCATAATTCCCCCGGATTGTACAAGACCAAGCAATAAGGCCGTAACACCGATGACAAACCCCATCGTCATAAGGCTGATAATACGCTGAAGCTTAATAAAATCACGAAGAAATACGAGCAGGATAGCTGTAATGATTGGGACAATCATCGGCAATACAATAATATTATTCATCAGACGACCCTCCCAACTCGCTGAAATCATCTGCGTCATTTGTTTTATACATACGGTAGGCCAGTACAAGAACAAAAGCTGTCACCGCAAAGCTGATAACAATAGCCGTTAAGATCAGCGCCTGCGGGAGAGCATCTGTGTAAGGGCCGTCCGACTGGCTAAGCAGCGGCACATCTCCTTTTTTCAGACCGCCTACTGTCAAAATCAGCAAGTGCACAGCATGCGATAACACGGCTGTTCCAATAATGACCCGAAGGATTTTACGAGAGAGGACTAAATAGGTAGCGACTGCTACAAGAACACCAATTAATATCATCATTAAAGATTCCATGCTATTCATCCTCACTTATACTTAAAATAATCGTCACCAATGTTCCGATAACTGTCAAAGCTACCCCAGCCTCAAAGATGGTGACTGTCGTCAAATGGGTTTCCCCAAGCAGCGGAAATTCAAAATAATCATCTGCCTGCTTCAAAAACGGTGCGCCAAAGAAAAGAGAAGCAATGGCACTGCCTGTAGCAAGAAGCACCCCGAGCGCGGCCACCTTTTTAAAATCAAAAGGCATTCCTCTATGAACTGTCTCGATATCAAACGTAATATACAAAAGCACGATACCCGAGCCAAGCACAAGCCCGCCAATGAACCCTCCACCCGGCTCATTATGCCCCGCAAAGAAGAGGTAGACACCGAGTGTCAATACGATGAATACAACACCTTTTACGACTGTGCGTAAAATGACATCATTTATTTTCAACGTCTGCATCTCCTTTCTTTGCCTTTAGTTTAATAAGTGTATAAACGCCAAGCCCCGCGATAAATAGCACTACTACTTCGAGCATCGTATCAAATGCCCGGAAGTCACCTAAAATCGCATTGACGATATTTTTACCGCCGGCCAGTTCGTAAGCATTTTCAAAGTAGACAGAGATAGCAGAAAATTTCTCGTAGTTCATTACCGCTAAGCCAATCAATGTCACCGTCGCTCCAACTAAAATAGACACAAGCGCTTTTGAAAAGACAATAGCCTTGGAGGTTCTTTCCGGCTTTAACTCCGGCAGGAATTTAAAGCTGATCAAGAATAATGCAGTCGTTACAGATTCTACGACAAGCTGTGTCAGCGCTAGATCCGGTGCCCGGAAGATAACAAAGAAGAAGGCTACAGAATACCCTAATACACCGTTTAACAGGACGGAAGTGATACGTCCCTTCGCAAATAGCAGTGCAACAGACGCGAAAATCATGACTAACACAAGAATGAGCTCATAATATTGAACCGAAGAGTCCTTGGATGGCTGCCAGCTGAATGCATCAGAAAGCAAGAAGTATCCTGCTACTGCTGCCACAAAAACGATATAAATATACATAAAGTAATACGATAGATTTCCATTCATATAACGTCTTGTTATACTGCCAGATGTATTTTCACTCGTCGTAATAACACGTTCATATAAAGCATTCAGTGTATACCGCTCTGGGATAATGCGATAAATCGGACGCCATTTTTTCAGCGTACGATATAACACAATCCCCAGCACAACTACCCCGACCGTCATTAGCAGCTCTGTATTGATACCATGCCATGCATAAATATGAGGCGTAAGCTCCTCTGAAGACGGGAAACCAGGGTAAACACTTGCCATCGCCGGCTGCAGTATATAGTGCCCTAATACATTTGGGAATAAGAAAATACCGATTACAAGCGCAATCAAGATGAATGGCGAAATAAGCATGCCAAATGGCGCTTCATGCGGAGGCTTTTCCAGTCGCTCCGGCTTCACCTTTCCAAGGAAAGTCCTAGCAACGATGATCATACAGTAGACAAATGTCAACACACTTGCTATCCACGCAATGATAGGAAACAGCAAGCCAAACGCTTCAAGTGAGAAGATATTTAGCTCTGTAATATGCAAAGTAGCGGCAAAGAACATTTCCTTACTTAAAAACCCATTGAACGGTGGAAGACCTGCCATAGAAAAACTTCCGATTACTGCTATTGTAAAAGTAAACGGCATAAGTGCCATTAATCCGCCCAAGCGACGGATATCACGTGTCCCCACTTCATGGTCGACTATTCCGACCATCATAAACAGGGCTCCCTTAAATGTTGAATGATTTATCAGGTGGAACAGCGCAGCGAATGTTGCCTGCGTATAAATCACCGACTCTGTGGAATAACCGAGGTGCAGTGCTGCAGATCCAAGCCCTAATAAGCACATGATCAATCCAAGCTGACTGACCGTCGAATACGCAAGCAATGCTTTTAAATCGAATTGTTTTACTGCATTAAAGGAACCCCAGAAAAGCGTTACAAGGCCGATTACACTTACGGTCCAGAACCATACCTCATGACCGCCGAAAATAGGGGTTGTACGAGCAACTAAATAGATTCCTGCCTTAACCATTGTCGCAGAATGAAGATATGCGGATACAGGAGTAGGTGCCTCCATGGCATCAGGCAGCCAAATATGAAATGGAAATTGGGCAGACTTTGTAAATGCCCCGAGCAGAACAAGCAGCATTGCCGGAACGAATAAGACATGACTCTGCAGCATGTCTGCCTGGGAAATGAGCTCCCTGACGCTGAACGTGCCGCCGATGGCATAGAGCAGCAAAAACCCAACAAGCATTGCTACACCGCCTATAACGGTAATTGTCATTGCTTTACGCGCTCCTGCACGCGAAGCTTTCCGGTGATGCCAAAATGCTATTAACAGGAACGAAGATACACTTGTCAGTTCCCAGAACGCATAAAGGACCATTAAATTGTCTGATAGGACTACCCCAAGCATGGCTCCCATAAAGAGCAGCAGGTAGCAATAAAAGTGATGTAGTGATTCTTTTGTCGACAGGTAAAAAATCGAGTATAAAATGACTAAACTTCCGACACCAGTAATAAGTAGCCCAAGAATCATGCTTAGACCGTCTAAATAGGTGGTGAAATTTATATGGAACGAGGGAATCCACTCAATTGTATAGGTGTAGGTTTCACCTTTTGCAATACGAGGGATATATGTAGCTAAAAGTCCAAATAAGATGACCGGTACCGCTAGCACGAACCAGCCGATATGCAAATTCGTAAATCGCCTATATGCAAAAGGAATACATGCGGCTACGATAAATGGAAGTAAAATGGCAAAAATAATCGTCACAAACTAAAACCCCCCCAAGAATATCGAAACTGGTACTTTATGAAATCAATTACGCCTTGCCGCAATTGAGTCCGGATTCGTTTTTGTGAACGGGCTCATATAAATGTCTGTCAGTCACCCGTTATCGTGTGATGCGACGAACTTAGGCTGACTTCCTTTTCAAGAATGCCCTTCCGAATCGCATAACTCACCGGAGGCTATCACTTCTTTTATACAGACGGTAAGGCATCTGCCGGATAGGGAGATTCCTCTTTTATCTCTCTTGTCTGTTAAGGTGAGAGACTCCTGTTAGAAGAAGTGAAAAATGAAAATAAGAAACGGACTTGACTAAAGATTTAACTCACTTCATAATATTGTTTCATAAGTAAGAAAGTAAACTTCAATGGTGCAAATTGTTTCGATTTTAATATTTTTAAAAATAAATTACAAAAATCCAATATGCCATACATGTTAAGTATACAATAGAAATGGGTGCCTTGCACTGCATTAAGCCTATTCTTCACTTATTCATACTAATTTTCTCGAATTATTGGACACATTGATTAGGTATAATTTCAAATATTTAAAAGAGGTGCAAACTGAAATGAAGCATTTGAGAGGCCGAATGGATGAAAGCATTTTAGTTTGTGTGTACTACGGATTAAATGGGGAACGGCTGATTCGTAGAGGGCACAAGCTAGCAACATTACTGGATTGCCCATTATATGTGCTAACAGTAGATACAAAACCGCTGGACGCATTCGATGCGGAAAAATCGGGCTATATTGAGCAATGGAGACAGCTTGCAGAAGAGCTTCAGGTAGAGGAGTTTATCGTCAAAGATAACGAGAAGCGCCCGATTCAAAAAGTTGTCAACGAAATAGCCCGCAATTATGACATTACACAAATCATCGTCGGCCAAAGTGCCCAAAGCCGCTGGGAGGAGATTACTAGAGGTTCCTTCCTAAATGTATTATTGAAGGAGGTCCCATTTGTCGACTTCCACATTGTATCCATCAAACGCCCGACAGAGGATGACTCCTATGATGTATACGAAAAAGGCGTACGTGCTTATCTGGTCGAAACAGAAGACCATTTCAAGGTCGCTTTCACATGTCCTAAATTCGCCTCTATCGAAGGGATTTTCTTTAAAGAAATCGGGACAGACTTTGATAACGGTATCTTCAAGTTTACGTACAATAATAAAATGCATGAGTTGACGATTACAGAGGGGATTGTCGTTAACCCAGAAAAAATACCGGATGGCGCAAAACCGTCATTAAATCCCGGCATGTAAGCTGTTTCCTATAGGAAACAGCTTTTTTCAAAGCCATTACAGGAGCGATGAATAATGGACTATAAAAAAATCAGGCAAAAAAAACTTTATGAACAAGTAGCAGAGGCAATCGAATATCAAATGATTGATAAAAAACTTTTACCGGGTGAGCGCCTTGATTCCGTCGAGCAGCTAGCAAAAAGTTTTGATGTAGGACGCTCAGCTATCCGAGAAGCGCTTATGTCCTTGCAGGCTAAGGGATTAATTGAAATTCGTCATGGAGAAGGTACTTTTGTCCGGCAGTTAAGTACCGAAGACATTACGATTCAAATGCCCCCCTCTGTTCTTTTTGATAAAAAGGATATAGAAGAAATTTTTGAAGTTCGGGAATTGCTGGAACTCGGTGTAATTGAAAAAGCAGCTACACGCCGTTCACAAGATCAGCTAATGACACTGCAGAAAGCCATTTACATCATGAGCGAGGCATTAACAGATCATCAGGCAAGCAGCGAGGCGGACTTTTTATTCCATACGACCATCGCTAAAGCAGCGGACAACCAATTGCTCGTGACGATGCTTGAACATATTTCCAAGCCCCTCGCCGACCAAATTCAACAAACAAGGGTATCGCTGGGTACTACAAATCCGCAAGCACTAGAGCAGCTGCATGATGAACATATAGCTATTTATAAGGCAATCGAACGAAAGGATGACCGTGGCGCCAAAGAAGCAATGTCCCGCCATCTCGCCACTGTAAAAACGATGATTTTCAACTAAAAATACTCGTTTTGCAGAAATAAATCTATATAGCGTTCATTCATACTAGTCATCAGATGACCTGTTGACTTCCGTTCGCACAAGCTGTACAGTGAAAAAAAGGAGTGATTTCATGAAAGTTTCATTATTTGCTACATGTTTAGTGGATTTATTTCAAAGCAACATTGGAAAAAGCACAGTGGAACTGTTAGAAAGACTCGGCTGTACGATTGATTTTCCAAAAGGGCAAACATGCTGTGGGCAGCCGGCTTACAATAGCGGCTATGTAAAGGCCTCCCGCGAGACAATGAAGCATACGATTCGTGCTTTTGAGAACGCACAATATGTCGTCTGTCCTTCAGGCTCATGCGCTTATATGTTGAAGGAATATCCCCATTTGTTTGAGGATGAACCGTTTTGGCAAGAACGAGCAGAGAAACTGGCTATGAAGACATACGAACTCTCCCAATTCATTGTGAACGTGCTAAAAATTGAGGATGTAGGTGCGAAACTTGAAGGAACGGCTACTTACCACCCTTCTTGTCATATGACACGCTTATTACAAGTACAAAGTGCTCCGCTTACGCTTTTAAGGCATGTAAAAGGACTGGAGATCATCGAGCTTCCATTAAAGGAAAATTGCTGCGGATTCGGAGGTACCTTTTCAGTAAAAATGGGAAAAATTTCGGAGCAAATGGTAGATGAAAAAGTTATGAATATCCAATCTACTGGTGTGCACTATTTAATTGGTGCTGACGCGGGTTGTCTAATGAATATCGGCGGACGAATGAGACGCCAGGACCTACAAGTCGAGACGAAGCATATCGCAGAAATACTCAATATGGTGTAAAGGAGAAATGGGTATGGCTATGAAAATTTCCAATGGGCAGTTTCCAGATCGGGTGGACGAAAACCTTCAAAATGAATTCATGCGGAATGCGGTTTCTTCTGCACAACATCGCTTTCAGACCCGCCGTGCTGCTGCGGCTGAAGAGCTAGGCAACTGGGAAGAATGGCGAAATCACGGAGAGGAAATCCGCCAGCATGTTCTTTCAAACCTGGACTACTACTTATATGAGCTGAGTGAAAATGTAGAAAAACAGGGCGGCCATGTATTTTTTGCCCGTACAGCAGAAGAGGCAAATGATTACATCGTCTCTATTGCCCAAAAAAAGCAGGCCAAAAAGGTTGTAAAGGCCAAATCGATGGTAACGGAAGAAATCAGCTTAAACGATCATTTAAAGCAAGCTGGCTGTGAAGTAATTGAAACGGATCTTGGGGAATATATTTTGCAATTGGATGATCATGAGCCTCCTTCCCATATCGTGACGCCTGCTCTTCACAAAAATAAAGAGCAAATTCGGGAGGTCTTCGCCGAGAAAAACGGGTACGTCAATTCCTCTATTCCTGAGGAGCTTGCTCTGCATGCACGGCATGTACTGCGCGAGCATTTTCTTACAGCAGATATTGGTATTACAGGATGCAATTTTGCTGTCGCAGAAACAGGCTCCGTCTGTCTCGTGACAAATGAGGGAAATGCCGACCTTGTCACTGCCCTCCCTAAAACACAAATTACTGTTATGGGAATGGAGCGGCTCGCCCCCACATTCGAGGAGATGGAAGTACTTGTTAGTCTGTTAACACGGAGTGCGGTCGGGCAAAAGCTGACTAGCTATATTACCGTTCTAACAGGCGCTAGGAAACCACTGGAAGTCGATGGCCCAGAAGAGTTTCACCTTGTTATTGTCGATAACGGAAGGTCTTCCATTTTAGGAAGTGAATTTGAACCGATTCTGCAATGCATTCGGTGTGCTGCCTGTATCAATGTGTGTCCAGTTTATCGTCAAATCGGAGGACACTCATACGGTTCTATCTATTCAGGTCCAATTGGGGCAGTCCTTTCTCCCCTCCTCGGTGGATACGATGACTATAAAGAGCTTCCCTATGCTTCAACGCTTTGCGGGGCCTGTACGGATGTATGCCCGGTGAAAATTCCGCTCCATCAGCTGCTGCACAAGCACCGGGAAGTCATAGTAGAACGTGAAGGACGTGCACCGGTTAGTGAGACAGCATTAATGAATGCATTCGGCTTTGGGACTGCATCAAGCGCCCTTTATCGTTTCGGTTCAAAAATGGCATCGGCCGCTATGAAGCCTTTCGGAAACGGAGATACTATTTCTAGGGGACCAGGTCCTTTAAAGGCATGGACAGATATTCGTGAATTCCCTGCTCCAAATAAAGAGCGCTTCCGGGATTGGTTTGAAAAACGCGAGAAGGACGGTGAACAGGGATGACAATTACAAACCGCGAGCAATTTCTTGCTGACATCGCCGGACGCCTTGGACGCTCTCCGTCGACGGAGAAGCCTGAGCGTATTTGGCAATATAACCCACAAGCATCGGTACTCAAAGGCCAATCACAAAATGAGCTGGTGCACGTACTTATTGAACAGTGTACAAATATTCATACTACTGCGTTCACATGTACCATAGCCGAGCTTCCAAATGCTTTTCAGGAGACGGTGGAGATATTTGGAGGAGGAACAGGAATTTACAGTAAAGACGCTCGCTTTGAGGAACTAGGGCTTACTTCCCTGCTTATGAATAATCCTATGATGCATGAATGGGCTTATGAAAAAGAAAATATTAATGTGAAAATAGCTGAACAAGCCAACATTGGGGTCGTAATTAGTGATATTACGCTAGCAGAATCCGGGACGATCGTTGTTCAGACAAGCAAAGACATTGGCCGGTCGCTATCTTATCTCCCTTCAAACTCCATTGCGATCATTCCAAAGAGCACCATTGTCCCCCGTATGACCCAAGCTGCCCAGCAGCTGCGAGCCAATACAGATACGGCATCATCCATTCACTTCATCACCGGTCCAAGCAACTCTGCCGATATCGAAATGAAGCTAGTTGTTGGTGTACACGGACCAATGCGTATGGCTTATCTCATTGTAGAAGATATGTAAGGAGATCCTCCATACACAGTAAAAAACAACGACAATTGATTTGCCGTTGTTTTTTATTTAGGATAAATACATTTTCAGATTACCGATATCTATTTTAAATTTTCTATTCCCTAGCTTACCTGCCCACCAGAAATCAATAAATCCTTCTCATAATTTACAG
>JAPSKP010000097.1:7137-12509 GCA_031181585.1 Lysinibacillus sp. | reverse complement strand
ATCTGACTTGAAAAGGTTAGGTAGCTTTTTATGTTTTGTAACTAACTTTGTAGCGGAGAATTTGAATAAAATAGGGAAAGAACAGAAAAGGACGAGAAAGAAATTTTCCCGCCTTTTCTAATGTGAAAACACATCATTTAAAGAATGTGCTTCTTGGATTGCTTCAAGCTTTACTTGTCCCATCACCCCAGCGCCTCCGAGAAAAAACTTTACATGAGGTACAGTTTTAGCAAAGGCATCAAGAGCTAAGAGGCTTTTTCCTCCGTCCTCCCATGCGGATTCGGTAGTAGCGCTCAATAATACGATTTCTGGATTGGCTAAGCGAACAGTAGATTCGATGGCTGTCGGTGCAGGAGCAGGTCCAAGCATCAGCGTCCGGTAACCACGCAGCAAGCACTGAACGAGCAGGATTTGCATTGGAATTTCATGACGTTCATTTGGCAGACAGCTGCCTACAATAAGTGGAGCATTGTCTGGAACATAAAAGTGGCGGCGAATGTTTGCCAAAAAGTCACGAATCGTCTGGCTGCTGACCGCTTCCTGGTACTCTCCCCATTCTTTATCACACCAGAGCTGACCGATTCTTTGTAAGAAGGGAAGAATGACTTTTTGAATGGAAATCTCTATACCGAATTGATGATGTGCTTGTTCAAGGAGGTGGAGAATCTTCTTATCATCAGCCAGCTTACCAGCCTCTTCCAGGGCATAAAGGAAATAGCCGAATCGATCTACAGATTCTTCAATTACTTCCTCCAGCTCCTCAGGCTCTTGTTGGACAAGCATGGCAGCTTGTTTGACCGAATGTCCAGCCTCGGTTAACGCTACAATTTTCTGAAGCAGCGACACTTCGGCCTGATTGTAGATACGATAGCCATTCTCCATTCTCTCAGGTGTAATGATGCCATATCGGTCTTCCCATTTTCGAATTACCTGTTTAGATAAACCTGTCATGTCAGCCACTTGCTGAATTGAGTATGTCAGCTTTTTATTCATTCAATCACCCCCGATTTTTGAATTTGTTCTCGATGTGCTACTAACATTCAACAGAAAAAAGAAGGAGTTGTCAAACGTTGTATAATAATTGTATAATCTTTGTATAACATTTGAAGGTTTTACCTATAAATTTATATAATGAAACAACAAAAATAGGAGATTTTTTTAAAATAAAAATTTTAAGTTATACAGATCAGCTTTTTCTTATATATATTGTACAACGTTTGTTATCATAAAAGAGGAAAGTTCTTACCAAATGGGAGGATTGGGATGAGTAAATGGTGAATGGAGAAGTTGTCAGTATAGAAAAGGTCTGTCTTCAATGTTGAGGAAGAATTACAAGCTGTATATATTTTGTCTCCGTAACTGGCAAGAGCGGCGGAAACGTACTCTTCGTTTGAGGCGTCAGGAGCTTAATAAGCGGATGACTGATCGTTATCTAAGGTAAAAAACGCGACAAAGGGTATTTTGAAATAGCGGGAAATGTACTGCACCTGAAATAGGAACATCAAATTACGCTAGAAAGAATCGAATTACTTATTTAAAGACACAAGAAGCCTTTTGGGATTTAAATGGATAAATTATTGGGTATACTTCATTACTAGTATTAGTTTCAGATGACGATCGGAATTCCTTGCGGGAAGACCAGACCAACAACTTTTGAATGAGGAAAAATTCTAAGACAACTTTTGCTGTAAAGAGAGCAGCCTTACCGGCTGCGGTCTAGAGAAGTAGCATGATGGTTTGCGGCTAGATTGCCCATGAAATGTAAAGAAACGAAAATCTATTGGAGTAGAAAAGAGGAAGTCACATGAAAAAACACCCGTTGGAAAGATGGGGAGAAGTGGTAGGGGGCAAGAAGACGAGATGGGTTACCCTTGCACTCTGGGTTGCCATGGCGGTTATACTTGCCATGATTTTCCCGCAAGTAAATAGTGTAGATAACTATGCTGGTCCTGACTTGCCAGCTGAACTGATGTCCCAGCAAGCTGATACTTTGCTAGGCGAACAGTTTCCATCAGATTCCGGCATTCCATTATTGATTGTATGGTATAAAGAAGCCGGATTAGAAATGACAGATATAGAAGATATTCAAAAATTATATGCAGAGCTCGGGGCAAACCCGCTGCCCGGACAGGAAACTCTTCCTCCATTCGATCAGATGCCACCACAGGCGCTGATGGGGTCGGTATCTGAAAACGGATCTTCCATCGTAACACCTGTATTTTTTAGTACAGATGCAAATACAGAAACGTTAAAGGAAAATCTAGCGGAGATTACACGCATTACAGAGGAACAAATTGGTGAAAATCCTTATAATACATCTTTAAATGATGATGTATTGCATGCACGCTTCTCGGGGCCTGTAGGAATTTCAGTGGATGCGACTGACTTATTTAAATCTGCTGACTTCCAGCTAATGGTAGCTACAGTTATTATTATTCTCGTTATTTTACTGCTAATTTATCGTTCTCCAATTTTAGCGATCGTTCCGCTAGTTGTCGTGGGCATTGCATTTATGGTTGTGAGCCCGCTTTTAGGGTGGATGGCCGAGTCTGGCTGGATTGACAAGGATGCACAGGCCATCTCTATTATGATTGTACTTTTATTTGGGGCAGGTACAGACTATTGTCTATTCTTGATTACACGCTATCGTGATATTCTCCTAGAAGAGGAAAATAAATTCCTGGCTCTTGCACAGGCCATTCGCGAATCTGCTGGCGCTATTGTTATGAGCGGATTGACAGTTGTAATCGGTCTTGCAACACTGGCGTTAGCAGACTACGGGGCGTTTCAGCGCTTTGCTGTTCCATTCAGCTTTGGCGTGCTGCTGACAGGTATTGCTGTTCTGACACTCCTTCCAGCAGTGCTTGCGGTTCTAGGAAGAACAGCATTCTGGCCGTTTGTACCCCGTACAACTGAGATGGCGAAAGCTTATGCTTCGCAAAAGAAAAAGCCGTATAAGGAGCCGAAGCAAAACCACCGCTATATGCGGAAGCTTGGAAGCTTTGTAACAAGTAATCCTTGGCTTGTCATCATTTTGACGGGAGTTATATTAATCGGCTTGGCATATGCATCAACTCATATTAAATATAATTATGATTTATTATCTTCCTTCCCAGAGGATATGCCATCACGTGAAGGCTTTACATTAATAGAGGAGAACTTCACACCAGGTGAGCTAGCACCAGTACAGGTGCTGATTGACACAGAAGGAAAAGATGTAAATATTTCGAATGAGCTGGCGGCATTGCCTTATATTGATTTAGTAAGTGAAGTGCGAACAGGACAAACGAACCCACATATTCAGTTGTATGAAGTAGATTTAAATAAAAATCCATATTCGAATGAAGCGATGGATGATGTAGAGCAAATGAAGACAGAGATGAAGGAAATTATGACAGGCGCTAGTCTAGCAGAAACAGACTTTTGGCTTGGTGGAGAGACGAGTGCACAGCTTGATACAAAAGAAGTGCAATATCATGATGAAAAGCTAATCCAGCCAGTTATGATTGTCATTATCTTCCTTGTATTGCTTGTTTATCTACGAGCCCTTATCACAGCAGTACATTTGATGGTTACCGTAATCGTGTCGTTCTTTGCAGCGCTAGGGGCAGGGTGGCTCATCATTCATGGATTACTTGGTCATGAAGCGATGGCTAGTGCTATCCCATTGTATAGCTTCGTGTTCATTATCGCACTTGGCAATGACTATAATATCTTTATGATCTCTGATATTTGGAAAAATCGCAAACGGGATCGTAAGCATGCGGATTCAATCGCAGGGGGCGTTGCTTCAACCGGAGCAGTTATTACTTCTGCAGGATTAATTTTAGCAGGTACATTTGCAGTGCTTGCAACATTACCAATCCAATTACTTGTTCAATTCGGTATTGTTACAGCGGTGGGTGTACTTCTTGATACATTCATTGTAAGACCTTTGCTTGTACCAGCCCTTATTACGGTTTTCGGTAAATTTTCTTACTGGCCAAGTAAGCTATGGAGAAAAGAGTTATAGAATACGTAAGCACCATTCCTATAGGATAATGCTCTGAGTAAAGACAAAGTCGATAATCGACTTTGTCTTTACGTTTTTTAAAGATCTTTTCTAAGGAGGCTTTACCCAGTCTGTTGTGAAAATGCTTGCTAGACAAGGTGCGCTGACGAGCGAGGCGAGCAGCGCTGAATGAAAGCGTTTGTCAACAGACTGAGCACCATTCCTTGGGATGTTGCTTTTCTATTCTGGATAATTGATGAAGTTTTTTCTGCTACCTGCTATAATTTATTTGAAACTTTTCGAATTTTTGGTCGTATATTTACTAAGTAATTACAGGAGGGGGAACCCATATGTTTAAAAAAATTGCTTCTGACGCATTAGGTTTATCTGATATTGGTGTAGTTGTACCACGTTCAGATTTTGACAAAACAGATGCCGATGATTTTATCTTTAATGAGATTGATGAAGAGATTTACTTTTTAATCAAGACAAAGTCAGACGAGTATTGCTTCACAAACTACGGGCTAATTCATGTGGACGGAACAAGCGCATTAAGTAAAAAGCGCCTGCTTCGCCGCTATGACTACGAACACTATACAATCGATAATGTGTTTCTTGAAACAGCGGGTACAATTGATCTGGATGTGGAAATTAAGTTTACAATCGGCAGTACTGCTCTTTCCATTGATATCCATAAGAGATTTATTAATGAAATAAAAGATTTATACAAGGCGCTTCATGCTATTTCGCTTGAGCAGAAGTTAAACGCCTACAAGTTGGATGCGGCTAAACAAAGTTTGACAATTGCATCTACAGCGATTGGGCGGAGCGGGAATACAGAAGCAATAGCGTCTGCCTCTTTTGAGCAGATCACGGCATTTTCGCATGACTGGCTCATTCAAAATAGGGAAGCTTTCATGAAAAAAGATTTTGGCGCGACATTTGAGCGATATATTAATAATTAACTAACACAGGCACCAAGCACACTGCGAGGTGTCTTTTCCTTTCAATTTCAATTTCAATTGGCTAGAAAGATGAGGCTATTTTTCTATTAACCTGTTAAATAGAGATAGAAGACAATAAAGAGGTGTCATGTATGAATGAAAAAGTAAAACTATTCCTTGAGAATTTGAGGAATGTTCATTTGTTTTTTGGAAAGGGAGCTATACAAACAGGGGAAAGGGTAGCTGCAAAGCTGGCGATAAAGGGAATGGCTTTCTCTGTTAAAGAGTATGAGGAAGCAGTGAAAACAATTAAAACAAATACAAAATGGTATCAGAAAATTAGAATGAACCAAAAACTGCAGCATCTCTATTATGCACAATTTGCTGGACAGCTGCACAAAATAGAGCAGGCGCTTGTCTATCAGAAGAACATAATG
>JAPSKP010000097.1:0-7037 GCA_031181585.1 Lysinibacillus sp. | reverse complement strand
ATGTCCACATAAAATAAATAATAAAAATTCTTTATATGCTCCCAGGCCATTTTTCTTTCGATTGTATAAATAGAGGGAAAAATAAAGACTGATGACACAATTAGGGGAAGTAGAATAAAACGTGAATTGCTGATGGCTTATACATACTATTGGGAAGCTTGCCGCGGGAGACTGCCGGCGGTAGCTTTAACCGAAAAAGATAAAACCGCCATCAGCCAATTTCTTTATCATAACCTTTTTACTATACAAGGAATCGTGTATGTACTATCATGCGCTGGCAGGAGTTATACACTATTTTTAGCACACCAACCAAGAGAGACTGTGGGGCTTCCTGAACAGATCTATCATATGACAGAACATTTTCTAGATAGAAGAGAGAACATTTATAAGAAATTAATTATTTTATTTTCCTTATTTTTCTATAGGTAAGTAAAAGGGGTATAATAAATGTAACCAATTGGACAGGGAGAATTGTGATGAATTTATTTATTGTTAGCGATATTCATGGTATGTACAAGCAGTTTGAGGAAATATTACAGCACTGGGATGGAGAAAGCCAGCTTGTCATTTTAGGAGATATGATCGACCGAGGGGAGTATTCTTATGAGGTAGTACAGCGCGTGATGGACCTACAGCAGCAGCATCCTGAAAAGGTCATTGTCATGAAAGGGAATCATGAAGATATGCTGATGTACTATGTAGACGGACGGATGAAGGACCCGACACCGTTTTTAGTAAATGGCGGATTAGAAATGTTACGCTCATTTATCAAAGATTTGGATGAAGGAGCGGTTGAACAAAATGCAACCATTCTAAGAACGCAATTTGAAGCAGAAATTGAAT
Source organism: Lysinibacillus sp. (assembly GCA_031181585.1). Classification (GTDB taxonomy): domain Bacteria; phylum Bacillota; class Bacilli; order Bacillales_A; family Planococcaceae; genus Lysinibacillus_B. The sequence goes on along the minus strand of JAPSKP010000097.1, from coordinate 6,194 downwards.
TTTTGCGAAAAGCTCGCCATTATTATCAATACGGCAATTTGCTCATCACGCATGCAGGCTTCGATTCCTCACTTGAAGATTGGCAGAATACAAGTACCCAAGATTTTCTATGGATCCGCAATCATTATAAAGAAGAAAATAAAACTGGGTTAATTAATATTTTTGGTCATACGCCAACACGTAATATGCATGAAGTGGATGATATTTGGGTTAGCCCATCTGGTACTTATATTGGCATTGACGGCGGCTGTGCATATGGGGGCCAGTTAAATGCGCTCCTCATCAGTGAGCAGGGGGAAGTTTTAAATACATTTGTGGTTTGCTCGGCGAAAGAAACGGAAAGTAAAGAATGATAAAATTGAAAAAACATTAAAAGGTGAACAACAAGATGAATTTTTACATCGTCATGCAAGGGCGTACGTATCTAGAGGAGAAATCAAAAGGTGTTATTTGGTCTTTGATCAAGGATAAAAGCGGACAAACCCCGCACTTTTGGGAACGAATGAAAGAGGTAAAGGCAGGAGACGCTATTTTTCATTATGTAAAGGGAGAAATTATTGCAATAAGTATAGCCAGCCAGGATTGCCATGAGGGGAAGAGTCCATATCAAGCGAGTGACAGCACATTAGGATTTACCGTTGAAACGGCCTACGAGGAGCTGGAAAGACCGCTTTCTATTAAAGAGAATCTTCAGGCAATCCAACCGTTGCTGCCATTGAAATATTCGGCTTTTCAGGAGGATGGTGATGGGAATCAGGGCTACCTCTATCCATGTAATGAGCTATTGGCGCTTAAATTGCTTGAACTGATAAGTGATTTAAATATTTATGAGGAAGCTCAAGAGCAGCTTGAGTTTGCGATCGGTACTATTGCAAGTAAAGAACGCAATACACTGATTCCTGTATTAGCAGAGACTGAGTCTGAAGCAAAAAAGAAACTGCGAAAAGGGAAGAAGAAATTTAAACAAGGCTTATCGCCCCTATGGGATCATCAATGTGCGCTCTGTGGGATTAACTTACCAGAACTGCTAAGGGCTACTTATTCGAAATCTTGGAAAGACAGTACAGATGAGGAGCGGCTGGATATCTATAATGGGTTATTGTTATGCTGTAACCATGAAATTTTATATGACCAAGGATATATTGCCTTTGATGGCTCAGGTAAAATTCATATCTCTAATGAGGTCAGCAATAGCGAATACGGAAAATATGGTATACATTCCAAAATGCGTATCAACCGAAGAGAAGAAAATAAACCTTATTTTAAATGGCATAAGCGGAATATTTTTAGAAAATAAAAGAGAGGGCTCCCGGTATTTTACCAGAAGCCGTCTCTTTTAAGTTTCTACTAAGTAGTGGTAAATATCGTATTGTACAGGTTGCTCAAGAATCATGTTCATTGTGACAACAGAATAGGCTTTCCCTTTATCAAGCAGCTTTTCATTTTGGGCGGAAAGTGGATCAACTTTTACCGGCCCTAAGTAATAAAAATCTCGTCCTTCAACATTATCTTTTTTTACAAAGAGAAGTACATTGATATTTTGTGAGGTCGATTTGATGATAGGCTGCATATCTTTTGCATTAACAGTTCGGTTCTTTGTTGAACACCATTTAAAAACTTCCGAGGATAAGAATTCATCCATATACATAGCTGCCTCGTAGTCATCTTCATTTTTATGATAATTAACGAGGATCGGGCAATTTCCATCTTTTGCTCGACCGCCATTCAAAGTCCCCTCCTCATTGCTCGGCCAGTTCAGTAAGCGAGAAATATCTTTTCGAGAATATTTCTTATATAGAGTGAAGGGTTGCTGTATACTATAGCGTTTGTTGTTTTCAAATGCGCATTGTAAAACATCCAGCACTAATTTCCTAAAGTAGGTATTTTCTAAAGCCTCTTTGAAGGGCTTATTTAAGGAGTACACATCATTTTCTTTTATGATGAGCGGCAGCGAGCCATATTTTTTTCTTCCTACAACGGTAAAGAAGTTTAACGTCAATATATTTTCTACAGAATTGATTGTTTCCTCATCGACATAGGTATTAACGTCTTTAAGATGCTTAATATATATGTCTTTGGCTATTGAGTGATGCTGTAGTAAATCTGTTAAAAGGATTACTTCATGTAGTCTTTTTCCGTTCATCAACTCTATTGAAAGAAGAGAAAGGGTTTGTGATTCGTATTCTGTAATCGGCTGCTGCTCTTCCCTAAGCCTTTTAAGAAATTCATAATAGTTGTTGGTAGATTTAATAATTACTTCGGGGTCGACCGAGTGATGAATAAAGTCAATTAGCATTGGGATGCGACCTATACGATTTTTCAATTCTGTATATTCTTTTTTTAAAGTAGTAAAAGAATTGAGATCTTTTGTAGTATTGATAGCCTCAAATATTTTTTTCTTTGCAACTTCTTCAAAGTTGATAGTAGATACTCCTAAGATGTAATCAATATTTACGGTTTTTCTTCGAATAGTATCTTTATTCAGGGATCTATCACCGGATAGTGCGACAGGAATTAAGAAATTATTTTTGTAGTTTCCGATAAAGTCGATAATAGTCACATATTCTTTTTCATCATGTTTTCTTAAGCCTCGACCAAGTTGCTGAATAAAGATAATACTGGATTGTGTCTGGCGAAGCATAACAATTTGGTTGATGAATGGTATGTCGATACCCTCATTGAAAATATCGATAGTGAGTATATATTCAAGTTCTCCAGTTTCTAATTGTTTAATGGCCTTTTCGCGTTCCTCTTGCGAATGATCACCTGTAAGGCAAGTCGTCTTGTAGCCGCGAAGATTTAAAGTTGAAGATAATTCTTGCGCTTCTTCCTTGGAACTACAAAACATAAGGCCGCGAACTTTATTACCAGAAAAGCCATAATAGGAGAGCTTTTTTATAATATGGTCAACTCTCTCTTTGGCAATCAGCCTTTGCAGCGTTGTGGTTTCAGTAATCACTTCGCCATTTACTTCATAGTCCGTTACCCCAAAGTAATGGAAGGGACAGAGCATATCTTCTTCCAGAGCAGCCTGCAAACGAATTTCATAGGCGATATTATAGTCAAACAGTTCGAAAATATTAAAGCTATCGGTACGCTCTGGCGTGGCAGTCATCCCCAGTAAAAATTTCGGCTCAAAGTAGTTGATGATTTTTAAGTATGAACCAGCTCCAGCTCGATGCACCTCGTCAATCAATATATAGTCAAAATGATCTTGTGCAAATTGCTGAAGGTAAGAATCACGGGAAATAGTTTGAATCGTCGCAAACAGATACCGAGCGTCCAGATCTTTTGAATTGCCAGATAGAATACCGAAATCCGCTTCATTTCCGCCAAGGATTTTTCGGTAATCAGACATTGCCTTTTTGAGTATTTGCTCTCGATGAACGACAAATAGCATACGCATGGGAGCTGCATTCCGTACATCAAAAGCTGATAAATAAGTTTTCCCGGTTCCTGTAGCTGAAATAATTAATCCCTTGTTAGCCCCTGAAGCACGTAACGCTTTTAGTTGATCTAAGGCAGCTTCCTGCATTTTATTAGGCTTGATTTCTAAAGCTTCCCGCAGTGTATTTGTCGTATAGAGCGGAAGGGCATGAACAGTCTGTGACGAACTCCCAGGAGCGAATTGGAAGTTGTACCTCGCTTGGTAGTCTTCGATCCATTCTTCAGAAAGTGGAATGGAGGATGCCCATTCTTCTTCAAATTGATTTTTGAAGTGACGGATTACCTCTCCTTCTTCCAAAGAAGTCAGAAATACATTCCATTCGAAATTAGCCTTCAATGCACTATCAGTCAAATTTGAGCTTCCTACGATAAGAGAATAATATTGTTCATGCTCAAAAATATAACCTTTTGAGTGGAAGCCTTTAGCATCTGATAATCTAACATCTACATTCGATAATTTTAAAAGCTCTTTAAACATTTTCGGTTGGTTAAAGCTTAAAAATGTAGAAGTAAGAATTCTTCCCTTGACGCCTTTTCTCTCCAATTCATAGAGTTTGGTCTTCAAGGTTGCAAGTCCTCCCTCTGTAATGAAGGCCACAGAGAAAATAAACGTCTGACAAGACTTTAATTCCTGTAAAAGCGTAGACAATACATTTTCATGTCTTTGATTGGTAAGTAATTTAGGCTTGAATTGAGCGGAAACAGGCTTATATTGGTCAATGAACCCTTTATGTAAAGCACTTTCTAGCCGCTCCTTTAAGCGTTCCATTCAATTTCCTACTTTCCATTTTTATTTTTCAATGATTAGCTTTTTAACGGCAGGTACATCTGCAGGTGCAAATTCAAGTGACAGTAATTGGCTACGAGGTACCCATCTTGTTTCGGCGTGTTCAAGAGCAACAGGCTCTCCTGTTAGGATAGTCGAAAGGTACGTCTCAAGCCGTACAATTACTTTTTCATATTCATAAGTAGTATCTTCAACTTTTCTTCCGACTGAAATTTCACAGTTAAATTCTTCCTTGATCTCACGAGCAAGCGCTTCTTGAGGAGTTTCATTTCCTTCAATCTTTCCACCAGGGAATTCCCAATAGTTAGGCAACGTCATTTCGGAGCTTCTAAGGGCACAAAAAATTTCTTTCTTATTATTTTCAATTATTGCTCCTACTACATGTACTGTTTTTTTCATTCTAATCATCCATTCTATATATGCTCTATCTATTTTACTACACAATTTAAATATTGGACCGTAAGAAGGAGAAAGGTTTTCTAACAAAATAATAACGTTGGTCGCAATTATAATAAATAAAGAAAGGTGTCTTCCTTGTTAAAAATTCTTTCAAAATAAAAAAACACATCACAATTATTCATGATGTGTCCTGTTATGTGTATCAATTGTATAATGAGCCTGATTAATGGCCTGCTCGACAAGTTGGCTGAAACGATTTCTGCGCGTATCGTCTCGAGCGAGCAAAGAGGTGATCAGACGCTGCTGAATATAGAGTGTCTCATCGTTGGAATTCTGTAAATCCTGTTCATCAAGCAAATAATAATGACGGCTTTGGTTTTTATCGAACACTTCATTGGCTGTTTCTTTATTATTGCGAATGAGCACAAAATCGATCCAGCGCATAAAATGAAAGCCTAAATAATAGCTAAGAATAAATAACCGATCCGCATCGTTTTGCCAGCTCCGTAAGAATTCAGGGATTTCTGCTGCTGCATTTAGCTTCTCCATAAAATAAAAATTGTACTGATGGGAGAAATTCTTTTCTACCTTCGTAATAGTTATTTTCGGATATCGCCTGAGAAGTTTCCAACAGTTCAGGACGGTTGCGAGTGCATCCTCTCTGTTATGAATCTTTGCAGTAAGCGGAGGAAGCTGGGGGCTCCATTTTTGATACAAGCTTTCAAACTTCTGCAGCTCATCCTCAGTTAATGAAACTAAACAGTGTTGAACGGTTAACTTTATTGTCCCTCTCATTATCCATCCCTCTATTATAGTTTATTAGTGAATAATATATTAATTGAATAGTGAGAAAAATACAACCTGTAATATAAAAGTTTTGCTTAAAATAGATAAAGTAGTAAAGTAGAGGGCAAACATAGAAAAGGAGGGGGCTTTAGATGAAAGGAATTGTTAAAGTACTGTTCATGGCTTTAGCTGGCGCACTGGTGTTTAGCTTTTTGCATTTTCCTCTTCCGTGGTTACTCGGGTCTATCTTTACGGTGCTGATCAGTCAGTTTGCAGTACGGGGGGAGCTTTCGTGGCCGCCCATTTTGCGCAATACAGGCTTGATCATTGTAGGAGTGGCAATTGGCCAGCAATTCGACCTTTCTTTATTCAATGGGATGGGCTTACTCTTTCTCTATATGGCAGTACTAAATATAGGGCTTATCGCTTTTGCTGTAATTTTAGCAATTTGGACAACGAAGTGGACTGGCATGTCCCTAAAGACCTCACTAACGGGAAGTATTCCCGGCGGGTTGTCGCAATTTGTTTTGTTTGCCGAAGAGGAGAAGGATATCGACCTGGCAATTGTAACTTTCTTTCATATTATTCGGGTAGTAGCTGTCGTCCTTGTTATTCCATTCATCGTCTCTGGACATATCGTGACTGACGGAGGGCAGGCAGATTCATTTAACTTGTGGCTTATCCCGGTATTTTTCCTAGCTGCTTGTTCAGTATGGGTGGGTCTGAAAATAAAGCTGCCTGTTGCACATTTTTTAACGCCTGTTTTATTAGTGAT
>JAPSKP010000096.1 GCA_031181585.1 Lysinibacillus sp. | reverse complement strand
ATCGTTAACGAAGTAAAACATGTTAACCGCGTGCTGTATGATGTGACGAGTAAGCCACCTGCAACGATTGAGTGGGAGTAGGGCTAAACATCTAACATCTTGCAATCTTAGTTGTATCAAAAGTTTAAACGTTGTTCGAGTGAACGTTTAGTTGTTCACCTGCAACAATTGAATTTCAAAATAGGACTTTCCTTTATTCATGTAATTCATGAGTAAAGGAGGGTCTTTTTTTATGGTTAGGATTATTGAACTGAGCGGTGATTTCAAAATGAATCAGGAAATCATTAGTTGTAAGCTGAAGTGTGTCCAGATGTGTATTTGGTGATGAGCTGTTATACTAAGTTTTTACTGATATATGTAAGCTTAGCAGTAAACGTATAAGGTTTACTTCAGTAAAATAAGGCATAATATATTTGTTGGGTAGATTCTCTTTAAAGACAAAAAAGTAGGTGAATAAAATGGGAAAATATCAATTGGATTCAAAAGGTAAGGTAGCTGTGGCAAAGTATCATGAAAAACAAAAGCCGGCCCAATTTGATAAAAAACAGCAACTTGAAAAAATACGGGCAGAGTATTTGAAAAACAAGCAAAGACAAGCAGATAAATAATATGAATTTTTACAGAGGAAGACTAAAATATTCCTCTGTTTTTTATTATCATAAGGAAAATAAATTTTTCTGCATGCTATTATTGGGTACCAGGCATATAGAGACGCCATTCGTATAAATTAACCATGATAGAAAATCAAAGTGACATGTTCATTATTCAAATGATGCCGCTGTAAACAGGTAGTTCACCTAGTGCTATTGAGGACAAGAATTATATGAATTGAGCGGAATCTCCTGTTTTGGGATACTGAGCGGAAATGTTGGTATATCACCAAAGTAAAGTATATGAACCACGTGCTGTATAATAGTACGTGTAAGCCGCGTCCGACGATTGTCTGCGTACTATTTATCAGTGCCATTACGTAGCAACAGTTTGAAGGTGGTATGGCCAAAGAATTGCCACAGCACCAATACCAATTATTCTATTTAAAAGTAAACTCTCTTTCAGCACAGTTTAATGACTGTGCTGAAAGGGAGTTTTTTTGCCTTAAATTGATACTTGTTAAGTTGCAGCGCTAAATATTGCTTAATACTATTTAACCGATAAGGTAGGTTTTAAAAATAAAAAATAGGGGAAATAAAAGCTGTCTCTTGCATTGCATACCTTGCAGGTCTATTTGCCAAAGCGGCGCATTCAAGATGAATACTGAAATATATCGAACGGGGTGAAATATGAGAAAGCGAGTAACAACAAATATTTGCAGCTTCTTATTGATTGGAAGTTTCATAGGGGCAATGGTTTTGCCGGTTCAAGCTACTGCAGCAGTGGAGGATGAAAATGCAGTGGTAGTACAACAGGCAGCAAGTCCATTTCAAGACGTATCGCCAGAAGATGAGGCATACGCAGCCATTGTATGGGCTAAAGAGAGAGGGATCATTAGTGGTTACGCAGACAGCACATTTAAGCCGAATGCTTCTATAACGGAGGCGCAATTTGCGAAAATGCTCGTGCAGTTTTTAGGCTTAAAAGATGAGAAAGGTGATATACATAAAAATACATCCGCTAGTCATTGGGCGGATAGTCATTACGATAGTTTGGCCGCATATGGTACACCGTTAAATGCTTATTTTAATAATACATTAAGAAATCAAGCAGTAACACGGGGTGTAGTGGCACAGGCAATTGGCTATTTAACAGGCAATGCAACTTCGTTAAGCGGCTCCATTAACTTTATGCTTTCACAAGGGATAACGATCGGTCAAAACCCACGATTTGAAGGGAAGGATTTAAATAAATTTTTCGGCTCGGAAAATTATTTAACGAGAGCGCAAGTAGCGTCCTTCTTATATCGTATGCATAATTTGGAGCTGGAAAGAGCTGCAGGTATTGCGGTAGGGGCATATGAGAATAAAGAAGCTTTAACATTAGTAGCAATAGCTAATAGAGGAATCAGGATGCTGGATAATTCTTTACGTAGAGGAGAATTAGGAAGTGATGCGCCACCACCTAAGAATGAACCTGTAGTAAATGTTAATAGTGCTTATATTCCGATGAAAAAATTAATGCAAAAACCAGAGCTTCCAAATGGCTGTGAAATTGTTTCTCTTACCGCCGTACTAAATCATTATGGATACAATGTTTCGAAAATCACAATGGCGGATCAGTATCTTCCGAAACAAGCTTTCAGCTGGAAAAATGGCAAACGTTATGGACCGGATCCTTACAAAGCCTATGCAGGGAATCCGAGAAGCACAACGAGTGGCTGGTATAGTTTTGCGCCTCCTATCGTGAAGGCTGCTGATAACTATATGGCAACACAAAAAAACAAAATGAAAGCAAAAGATATAAGCGGCAGCAGCCAAAAAGAAATACTTACATATTTAAATAAGGGTGTCCCTGTTGTGATCTGGGTAACGCTGGATTTAAGCAAGCCGGCACTAAATGGGCAATGGTATTTAAGCGACTCCGGCAAATACTATAAAGCTTATACAAATCTGCATGCAGTTGTTTTGACCGGATATAAAGATGGAATAGTTGGTGTGATGAATCCTTTAAGAGGGCAAGTTACGCATAATCTAAATGCGTTTTTTAAAAGTTATGAAGAGCTGGGGAAACATGCGCTTGTTTTAGAAAAGCAATAAACCATTATAAGGATCAACAGCTATATATGTATAGGAAATCGCGTGGAAGCCAACAGCCGTAATTGTGGAAGAGTTGGCTTAACAATCAGATCCATAGTGTGAAGGTATGAGAAGAGAATTGCCATATCTTTAATTTAACTCCCCGCCATGACAGGGGATAGTGGGGAGTTTTTTATCGCCCCTCAATATATACAAAGGACAGAATATAATGAGCCCGGTTATATTCTAGTGAAGTAGAAAAACTATAAATTTTATTATCTTTTGAATAACTTTAAACCTTCATTTTCTTTCAGTTTCATTACAAGAAAATGAAGGTTTTTTCTTTTGTGACAGAGGTTTATTAATTATTGCATTTTGCCTATTTACGTTTATTTTTCACGGGAAAAGGTATTAACAGTAGTATACCCGCATCTATAAGACAAATTGGTATACCCAATACTATATAACAAATAGGAGGAATGAAACATGGAAACACGTGATAACAAATTATATGGTATTTATAATAATGAAATGGAATTACAAGAGGAAATGGATCGCCTTCGTGCACAAGGTTATGATGAGGAAGATATGTATATCATCTCGAATCGTGACCAGCAGCTATCGATGTATCGAGGTTCAACATCTTATGTAAATGAAACAAAAGAGGGATCTTGGTGGGATCGATTTAAAGCATTTATGATGGGTGAAGATTTAGTCCGTGATCAGTATTTTACGCAAATGGGTCTAACGGATGAAGAAAGAAACCGCTACTATGATGAGTTACAAGCTGGTAAATATTTATTATATGTAGATAAACACTACGGTTCTTATTTTGATGAAGGATCAAAAAATTATGGTATGAATAATGTTTTTGACCGCGATTATGAAAAAACGGATGAAGAGCGTTTAGCACTTCATGAAGAGCGTCTGCAGGTTGATAAAAACCGTGTACAAACAGGTGAAGTCAATGTAGAAAAACGTATAGTAGAAGAACAGCAAACGGTAGAAGTACCTGTAGAGCGTGAAGAGGTATACGTAGAAAGACGCCCTGTAAATGAAGAAGTACGTAATGTAAATGTGGGCGTTCGTGATGGTATGGCTCATACGTATGAAGAGGACGGAAAAATTCATATCCCGGTAACGGAAGAGCAAGTAGAAGTAACGAAAAAAGATGTCGTGACAGAAGAAATCGTTGTCGGCAAACGAAAAGTTACAGATACTGAAACGGTATCCGATACGGTTCGTCGCGAAGAAGCAGATATTGAGGATACTACCCACAACATCGATGATCGATTAAATCGTACAGATCGCCGCTATTAAGAGAACGGCAAAACAAACAGGGAAGCCTATAATATTATAGGTTTCCTTTTTTTATTGGGAGAAAACTACTTTTTCTCCTTTTGCTCTCCTAGTTTTCGTAGGCTAATAGAATCTGTTGTATCACTTATATATGATATTTTTTTGTTTTATTTTTAATAAAATTAAGCTTTTTTAATAAAAATGTAATATATGAAATAAAGGTATGCTAATATTCAAAAGTAATATAGAAGGGAGCTATTACTTTTGAAACTTAAAAATGTAGGGATTATTTTATTTCTTACCCTGTTATTAGCAGCTTGCGGAGATGAAAAAACAACTGTCTCAAGTGAAGGAGGTAAAGATCAGTCAGGAGAAGAAAATACTGCAGCTGAGGAGAAGGAAGGTACAGCGAAACTGGAGATTTCCCAGCAGACTGCGGGAGCTTGGATTGATTCTATTGATTCGGTATGGGTGCATTCTGCAGCAATATTTGAAAATACAGGAGAAACGCCAGTAGAAATTGGTGAGACTCAAATGAATTATAAGGCAACGGATGGTAGTGTTCTTGGAACATCCTCGATGATCTATGCGGTTCCTCAAATAGTAAATCCTGGAGAAACAGCTTTCATTGGTGAATCGACAATTTTAGATGGAACATTAACAGACGAAAGCTTCAGTGAAACGACATTTAACTTCAACTTTAGCGAAACTGCAGACAAGCCTAATCTAATGGAAACTAGCGGAATTAAAGGAATAGACGGTGAGTATGGATATAAAGTGACGGGGATTGTTAAGAACCCGACAACTGAGCAGCAAGAAGATATCCGGTTGGCTGCAGCTTTGTTCGATAACAATGGCGATTTGTTAGGTGTGCTGCAAGGAAGTGTAGATGTGGGCTTAGCTGCAGGCAGTGAAGCTGGTTTTGAACTTAGTTATCCGGAGCTTCCGGAGGGGGTAGATGCTAAAGTGGCGACGATCGAAGTGAAAAGCTACGGTTGGACATGGTAAGACAGTTTTTGCAGGCAGATCAAGAGGGCAAATTAGATAAAAAATGAGGAGTAAGAAAAAATGAAAAAATGGTTATTTGCAGCAGGTGCGACTGCCTTATTGTTGGCTGGGTGCGGGGAAGAAAAAAAATCAGAGGCAACAAAACAGGAGCAATCATCAGATGAGTCAGTGAATGTTGAAAAAGGCTTGTTGAATGTGGAAGTCACATTACCTGCCAGCTTCTTTGAAGATACAACAGAAGAAGAGATTATGACAGGAGCTAAAGAAGAAGGCTTCACTGAGACAACAGTGAACGAAGATGGTTCTGTCACATATAAAATGTCAAAATCTAAGCATAAGGAAATGATGAAGGAATTAGAGGATGGGATTGTTGAGTCGATTAAGGAGATTGTCGAATCGGATGATTATCCTTCCATCAAAGAAATCTCATATAATAAAAGCTTTGATGAATTTGATGTGAAGGTCGACCGTGAACTATATGAAAACGGCTTTGACGGCTTCGCGATTTTAGGCATCGTCATGACAGGCGCATACTATAGTGCATTTAATGGAGATGCAGCTGAAGACCTAAAACTAACATTTAATATGATCGATGCAGCGACAGATGAAGTTTACGAGACATCTGTATACCCAGATGACTGGGAAGAAACAGAGGAAGCGGAATAGTCTATTAAAAGAAAATCATAGTACAGATGGCTGATGCTGTCCATTCTATAGATGAACTAAAAAAGGAGCCCTCTTCCATACACGCTTATGTGAGTGGAAGGGAGCTTTTATTATTTATCCAGCTATGCTCCATAGTGTACGTTTTTAAAGTGGAAGGTTTGAACATTTTAAAAGCCGGATAGAAATGGGTCATGATAGTATGCGTAGGTGATAAAGAATTCTAGTTAGTACAAACAAATAGGATCTGGAAAGTTAAAGTTACTAAGCATAGGAATTTGTTTGCCGTTAGAAGGGAGCGGCAAACACAGATTCAAGCTCTCATGTTTTTCTACAGGATCGGCAGAAAATACCATAGGCTAACTGAGATCCTATAAACGAACGATATAGTTGATCTTGCTGCAACAGATATTAATCAAGTTTCCATCACGAAGTTGAAGAACTTTTCCGTCCGCGATATTTTCAAATATACCAGTTACAGGGGTAGGGTTATTTGTATAAACTACAATTGTATCACCTTCAGCGATTCCTTGTAGTAAGTCTCGACAAGAGCAGCCGTCGCTATGATGTTTTTCCTTGTCCTTATCTTTGTCTTTATCGTGTTTATGGCAATCAAACTCTTTTGTTGGGCGTTGACATTTGTATTGTTTCAATCTCTTCACCTCCTTTTGCAGAACTATAGTATTGTATGTTGATAGAAGAAAAAAGGTTGGGGCAAATTGCTTGGTTAAGAGAAAAAACAATAACTGAAATTATCAGAAATATAGTTTCAACCTAAAATATCCATTAATAGAATAGTTTTGAAAACCGTATTTCTTTTGCTGATTACAAGAAATTAAGGGGTATTTATACTTGAATAGAAGGCATTTAAAAAGCATCTCAAAAGGACAGAGGAGAGGTTATCTTCATTCCTTTTAGAGATGCTTTTATTTTCAAATTAGCAGGGGCCGGTAATGATGTCCTGCTAGGGGGCATTGTTGTTATTACATCCATTTCATTTGAAGGATGGCTTGTAATTGCTTGAAATTTTCCTGACCGATATTTTTTTCGATACTCCCGTCAATTTCTTTTTTTATTTCTAGGCTATGATGATAGACTTCTTCGCCTAAGGGAGTCAGCTCTACCCGTCTTTGTGTTTTCGGTGCTTTGACAAGCTCTGTTTGGACTAACTGCTTATCTTCTAATACTTTTACAAATTTATGAACTGCCTGTTTTGAAATCTCGACTCTTTTTAAGATATCAGGAATTGTCGTTGCTCCCCCGCGTATACAGTTTAAGATATACCATTCGGAAGTGGTAATTTGAATATTGTTTTGAAGATTCCAGGTGGTAACAACTGCTTCGCGCAGCTGCTTATAATGTTTGTGTAATAAATCGATTGTTTCGCTCATAATGCCTCCTTTGCCATCTACTATAAACAACTTGGGTATTTTGGTCAATTAGGTTGACCAAAAAACTTTTATAAGGTAAAATGAAATAAAGTAAACCAGGTTGACCATAGGGGGGAGAACATGTTTTCAATAGGTGATACAGTTTTCTACAGCGCACAAGGTATTTGTTCCATTGAGGAAATAAAAGAACAGAAGTTTGGGAAAGAAGCTCAGCTTTATTACACGCTACGTTCGCACCACAACCCAAATCTTACTCTATATCATCCTGTCGATACGGTTGATTCGAAGCTAAAAAGGCTGATGACGAAAGAACAGGCTGTGTTAGTATTACATTGTTTTAAAAATGTAGCTGATTCATGGGATGAGAAAACAAATGTAAGGTCTCATTCATATCAGGCTACAATTAGCTCAGAGGATCATTTAAAGATTGCGCAGATGGCCAATACTTTGCTTCGTAGAAGATCGGAGCTGGAGGAAATTGATAAGAAGTTACCAGTCCAGGACGCCCAAGTGTTACAACGCGTAACGACAATTTTGTATGAAGAATTGGCAAATGCCTTAAACACAACTGCGGGCGATATATCGGATCAAATCGATAAAATTATACAAAAGAATTAGATTTATATAGCGCATGTACCTTATTGGTGCATGTGCTTTTTTGGCTTGTACATATTGGAACAACTATATGCTTCGACCGTCTAATCGGCAAAAGAGGTGTGTTAGAAGGTGAAGAGACTGTTCGTATTAACTATAATAATTTTTTTACTAAGTGGCTGTAAAACAGAGTTTTCAAAAGAGATGGAAGGTAGCAGTTCCACAGCACAGGAAATAAAGCCTACGAGAGTAGCAATTACGACAAAGAATGGAAACTATCCAATGGGGCAGGGGAGCTTTAATTGGACAGTAGACGGTGAGAAGAAAGGGGAAACGGTGACAAGTATTGCAGATACAGTTGTTCCTAGGGCTTCTATAGAAGACGGCAGGTTAACCTCGACTAGCAAAACAGAAGTGCTTACCTTGCTGTTTACAGTCGAACCAGAGCGTTATGAGCTATATGGCTGGTATATAGACGGCACAAAGAACAAAGTAACAAAGCCGGAAGAATTAAAGGGAGACGCACCAGTGGCCATTGAAGTATTGGCCTATTATCCCCAAGGGTACGCCTCTTATGTGCTTCCAGTCATTTTTGAATAGTAAGCTCTAAAAGCAAAAAGCGGCCCTGTTGTGAAAAATACAACAGGACAGCCTTTAATAAGGTTCTATAATAATTCGCCTTTTACGTAATCAGCCCACTGATAATCGAGGCATTGTAATTTCTTTTTTTGTGAATGGGGGAAACCGTCTTTCTTTGTCTTGATGCCACATAGCGGACAGGAGCAGTGAATCTTTCCTTTTGCAAAACGCCCCTCAAATGAAATGTTCCATCCATATTGCTCGGCGATTCTTACTTTACGTCGAATGACTCTCTTTCGATGGTGCCGATAATAGGCACGGTTTCTATTTGTTTGATGCTGCTTCATTGCTATCTACTCCTTTGGGATAAGGCTCAGCCTGCAAGCCTCCCCCAAAGAAAATCTGGAAGCTTACAGGCTGAGTATGTTAGCAGAAAGCAGGTAGTGAACATGCATAGTCATCACCCTTTATTTATATTCTGAAGGCCATCCTACTTTAGAGAAGGTTCTTAAACTCGCACCAATCAACGAGGCGTGGCAGCTCAATTTGCTGATTATAGGATTGATTTTTTACAATTACCTTCGTGCCAAACTCAGCCAGTGTTTCCAGTACAGCAGGTTTATCATCAACATAGTAGTCGAGCTCAAGTGATTGGATAATCTTGATTTTTTCATGATCTGCCATACCGCAGAAGAAATTCCCATCCTTTACTGGGAAACCTTGGGCTTTCACCCATTCTCGTGTCTGCCAGCAATACTGCTTTGGTCTTGAGGTAATATAGAATACCTCATGCCCCTCTGCAACAAGTCCGTTCAATGTGTCGATGGCATCTGC
Organism: Lysinibacillus sp.; assembly: GCA_031181585.1. Lineage (GTDB taxonomy): Bacteria > Bacillota > Bacilli > Bacillales_A > Planococcaceae > Lysinibacillus_B. The sequence continues at coordinate 3,553 of JAPSKP010000096.1, read as the reverse complement.
AAAGGCGGGGCAGTCAGTGAAATAAATTTCTTCCATACAGTCCATCCACATTTGGCTGCCCTGCTCATCCGTTAATCCAAAAGGAGCATGTATCTCTACAGTGGAAAGCGATAGGAATAAATCAATTCCTAATTCTTTATTTAATTTTTTGTTATATAAGTGAAACGCATGTTCACGTAAATTGATAAGTGTGTCGTCTATGTCAAAGCCAAATTTCATTATATCCTCCTGTAACTAGCCCATTATTGAAAAATGTGAGGAAAATCCCTGCTCTTTTTCAATCTGTAATGCCTGAAGCTTTTCAATCTCTTGTTTGCGCTGCGAGGCACATGTTAGTGAATCAAGTTGTTCAATTGTTTGTTTTTCTAGAAGCTCAGCGAGGATATCTGCATCCTTCATGGCACTATTCAAACCAAATGCACCGGTCGGGGTCATTGTATGAGCGGCATCACCGATCAGGGCGAGCCCGTTATGCCCCCAATGCTCTGCCTGGCTGCTGAATACATCGAGGAGAATAAAATCTTCCCAAGAAGTAATATGCTCATGCACAGCTTCTGATAGGTCCGGAAACGCATTAATCAGCTTTTCGATAAAGGGAACAAAGGGCTGCTTCCGAAGCATTGAATAGCTTCCCGGCAGTATATTCCAGCCGATTTGTACATAGTTTTTTGCCTGAGTGAATAGTGAAATCTGCATATCCTCGACGAGTGCCATTTTGATAGAGGGCTGCCAGTCAGGGGGAGCTGGTATGCGAGCCCATAGCAGGTCATAACCGTGCTTATGGATCGCTGTCTTGATCTGAGCCTTTTTTCGAACAGTTGAAAACCGTCCGTCTGCTCCGACAATAAGCTTACTATTGATAATGAATTTTTCCCCGTCACGTATGACATGGACCCCTGTATAGCGTCCATCTGCATCTTGAAAAAGATCTGTAACTCGCGAGTTCAAATAATACTCGAACCCCTCGTAGAGTTGGGCAGCATCAAAGATAGCCTGTAAGAGATGGGCTTGTGGAACATGGATGCCTAAATGACCGACAGCTGGGTCGTGGGAGATGGTTTTGATTAATTGGCCATTGTGCCAGTACTCCAGCTGCCCCATTTTTAATAGCCCGAGCTTTTCTACTGCATCGAAAAGATTGTGCTTTTTCAAAATAGCTTCGCCTTCTTCGTTTATATGCTCTCCGCGAAAGGACTTAGCAATTTGCCCCGAACGCTCCAATAATAGAACGGAGAATCCTTTTTTCGCTAATAAATAGGCAAGTAAAGCACCGCCGGGTCCACCGCCGACAATACAGGCATCTACTGTTTGAATCATAAGGCTATCCTTCCTTTGGGTAAGCGGTAATTCGCAAATCCTCACCAATTTTTTCAATATCGGCAAAATCTAGTAGCATGGCGGCATCAATCGTTTCTACGTCCATTCCCGTAAATGGCGTAATTGAATGGCGTCCACCTAGTACTTTAGGTGCCATGTAAACAAGGAATTTTTGAATGAGTCCGTCACGCAGGAAGGAGGCATTCACTTCTCCGCCGCCTTCAACCAAGACATCGGTAATACCAAGTTTATAAAGCTGATCCAGCATAGAATGCAGATCAAGCTTGCCCTCAACAAGTGGTACATAAATGAATTCTGCCCCTGTATTTTTGAATGTATGGGTTTTTTCCTGCTGTCCTTCAGCTGTCACAATAATTGTTCTCGCGATATTGGTTTTTAAAATTTGTGCATCGAGGGGTGTTTTCAGCTGACGGTCTAATATAATTCGAGTAGGATTTTTGCCGGTGCGTCCCTTAAGCCTTGTTGTTAAAGCTGGATTATCCTTTAACACGGTGCCTATTCCAACAAGTATGGCATCCACTTCATTGCGAAGCTCATGCACATCCTGGCGTGCTTCCTCTCCCGTAATCCATTGGGAATGTCCATTATATGTAGCAATCTTTCCATCTAGAGTCATAGCAAATTTCGAAATGACGAATGGTCGGGAGGCCACCATATTATGAATGAACCGTTCATTTAAGCGGCGTGCTTGTTTTTCCAACAGTCCCACTTCTACCTCGATTCCTGCATCGCGCAATAGTTGAATACCTCGTCCTGCAACGGAAGGATTGGGGTCCTCCATTGCTACAACAACACGCTGGACACCTGATTCCTTTACAAGGTTTGCGCATGGAGGGGTTTTACCGAAATGAGAGCAAGGTTCTAATGTCACATATAATGTTGCACCTTTTGCATGTTCTCCTGCCATACGAAATGCATGTACTTCTGCATGAGGCTCCCCGGATTTTCTATGAAGTCCAGTCCCCACAATAGAACCTTCCTTCACAATCACTGCTCCCACAAGCGGATTTGGATTTGTTTTTCCTTTTGCGCTTGAAGCAAGATCAAGGGCGAGTTGCATGTAATACTGGTCGTTCTTCATCTTCGAGTCCTCCATCTGTCAAGATATGGCCAGCTTTTTCTACTTTTGTTTGCAAATAAAAGCGGTTTGTTTCTGTCATGCCGCCCCAAAGCGGGATATGCTTATCCGCTAATAAGCCATGCTGTTGAAGAGCGGCCAGCTTATTTGGATTATTTGTAATAAGAGTTGAAGGCTTTTGACGGAGTGCTTCTAATAGTAGAATAGCGTCTTCGTATGAACGTATATCATCCTCAAACCCTAATGCATGGTTTGCCTCCACCGTGTCATATCCATTCTCCTGCAGCAGGTAAGCCAGCGTTTTAGAAAATAAGCCAATACCTCGCCCCTCGTGATCCGCTAAATAGAAAATGGCGCCGCAGCCATGCTCGGCAATCATTTTCATTGATTCATGAAGCTGATAACCGCAGTCACAGCGCTGGCTGCCGAAAATGTCCCCAGTATGACAAATCGAATGCATGCGAATTAGTGCTTCATCGGCATTGGCAAAATCTCCATATACTAAGATGGATGATTGCTGTCCCACTGCAAGGTTTGTTTTAGATATATTCTCTATAACCTGCTCGGCTGTAGTACTAGCTTCCACAGACAGCCATGAATACCACTGGAATGTTGCTTCAAAATCGCCTTGCTTAATGGGTAGACGGACAGGGCCTACTAAACATAGGTTTTCTGTCTCGTTGCGTTTAATAAGCTGTATCTTTTTTGATAAAATCTCAAATTCTTTTTTCATTGTCATCACCATCCATCGTTTTAGTTTAAGTCTATGATAAAAGGGCAGGGAAGTATTAGGCATGGAAGAGCTTTTTTGCCCTGTGGCTTTTGTGTTGCCTTTTTAACTTCCTTCAGCAAAAATCCCCGGCCTTATAGGTGTCAAGATGAATCTCGACACGTTATCATCTAGGCAAAGTAGTTACTAGTAAACCATGACGGGATAAGCTCTATTAGTCAACTTTTCCGTCTTCCTTTATGTAACTTACATTTCGTAATTAAATATATAAAAGTTAACGTGTGTTGTCTATTTTTTCATTTTCTTTTAATAGGAAAATTGCTTTCTTCATTATTTCTTTAAATATTTTATTGTATAGAAAAGGAATATAACAGCACCTATCTTTCATACATAAAATGAAGGGGGAG
>JAPSKP010000016.1 GCA_031181585.1 Lysinibacillus sp. | reverse complement strand
CTTTCAAGCTTTTCTAGCTGCCAGCTAATAAAACCAAACGCTAGCAGCCCCACTCCCCCCAGCGCGAGTATATGAAGGATAGGAAATCCACGATACCAGCATAGCGCTCCAATCACGCCCAGAAAACACAAAAGCCCTATCGATTCATGTGCCGCTATAGCAGCAACTAAAACCGATAAGGCATAGTAAATCCATTTATGCTCTAAGTAATTGACCAAATAATTGGTTCACCTTCTCTTCATAAGGGACCAATTCTTCATGTGAAGCACCAAGCTCACGCATCTTTTGCAGCATATCGATGGCCAGCTGCAGTTTTTCATCCATTAAAAAATCGATTTTGGCTTCATCGAATGGAATATGTACGACATTAACACCTGCTTTTTCAAAAAGCTCAAGTGCATATGGATTGTTTTTGTAATCCTTCGCATAGTACACATTTTTAATACCTGCCTGAATGACCGTCTTTGAACATGGCAAACAAGGAAAATGTGTGACATACAAATCTGCGCCATTTGCCGGCGTACCATACTTTGCACACTGCAATAACGCATTTGTTTCTGCATGAATTGTCCGTACACAATGGTTGTCCACTACATAGCACCCTTGATCGATACAATGCTCATCGCCTGAAATCGAGCCATTATAGCCCCCAGCAATGATACGCTTTTCCCTTACAATTGTTGCACCGACCGCCAATCTCGTACATGTGCTCCGCAATGCCAATAGATGACTCTGTGCCATGAAAAACTGATCCCATGTTATTCGCTCCATATGACTACCTCCAATGTTGTCTTATTGTTAGTTTAGTCAAAATGAATGCGCATGGCAATGTTCCAATTTTTCAAATACCGCTTATTTTATGTCAATCAAATCTTTTAACTGTTCAAAAGTCTTATCCCCAATGCCTGAAACTTCTTTCAAGCCTTCTATCGTTTGAAACGCTCCCTGTTCTTCCCGGTGTGAAATAATCGCTTTCGCTTTAGCTGGGCCGATTCCCGGTAACGTTGTCAGCTGTGTTTCATCAGCTGTATTGATGTTCACTTTTCCATGATCAGAAGCATCGTTAATATGATTAACCGCTGTAAAGTCTTGAATAATCATTTCCTGCTCCTCGCCTTTTTGCGGGATATAAATGACCATTTCATCCTGCAGTTTTTGAGCATGGTTAATAAGGGAAGGATTTGCTTCTTCTATATACCCGCCAGCAAGCGTAATGGCATCTACTACACGATCTTCCTCTGTCAGCGTATAGACACCAGGGTAGTTTACTGCTCCTTTAACATCTACAAGTACCTGCAGCGGCTCACTTTCTTCAGCAGCGTCCTGCTGGAGCTGAGTTTGCGGTTCAGCCTGTATAGGTTCAGCTTCTGTAATTAATTCAAAAGAGGATTGTTCTTCACGCTGCATATAGACAAAAACAAATACACCAGCGACACAAAGAATGCTGGGCATTAGCACTCTTTTTCCATATTTTGCAATGAGATTTTTTAAAATAAAAAACATCCTTTCTCAGAAGGCAAATCATATGGAGTCACCTCCAATATACATAATTTGCCTTCTTTTGAAAAGATGCTATTTTACTGCTCTTATAAAAATTCTTTCATTTTCTTCAGTCGGTGCTTCCGGTAACCAGTCAGCTGTAACATGCACTTCAGAGAAACCAATCTCTTTCAGCCACGCAGCATACTGTCTCGGTGCGAAGGTACGCTGGAAATGCTCTTCATCGAAACGCTCGTACAAGCCTTCTTCCCCTTCTACATAAAAGCACAGCTGGTGATAGACGGAGTGTTCATACTCTCCCGGCTCCGTATGCCAAATATATGTAACATGTCCATCATCATACGTAAAGGGGCCATCCATAAAGATTTCATCCATCTTGAATAATGAATGAACATCAAAGAATAACTGCCCGCCGTCTCTTAATGCTGTATATATACGGCTTAATGTTTCATATACCGCTTTTTCCTCTGTTACATAATTAAGTGAATCGATTGGAATAACTGCTACATCAATATTCTCAAAGCCTTCCAGCTCATCCATCGACATAGCAAAGTACGGAATCGATTTACCTGCTTCTTCTGTACGGGCATTAGCAATCATCAGCATATCTTCTGATAGGTCGACGCCGCTAACTTTATAGCCAGCGCTGTCGAACTTCAGTGCAAGATTGCCTGTACCACAGCCAATATCAAGCAATGTCGGATACTTACCTGCCGGAGCATGCAGCATCACCCACTCTACATACTCATCATACGGCAAGTCTGTCATCAACTCATCATAAATATATGCAAAACTGAGATAACTACTCATCTGAAGACACTTCTAGCTGTGGTGCATCTCCCCAAAGGCGCTCTAAATTGTAGAAAGCACGCTCATCTTTATGGAAGACGTGAGCTACTACATCCCCTAGATCCACTAGAATCCAGCGGGCTGTATCGAAGCCTTCGACGCGTTTCACTTCATGGCCGTTTTCTACTGCCTTTTCTTGAATTTCCCGGGCAATCGCCTGTACTTGACGATCTGAATTCCCGTGACAAATGATAAAGTAATCTGCCAACAGAGAAATTCCTTGCATGTTCAGAACAACGATATCCTCTGCGTGCTTATCATCTGCTGCTTTATAAGAAAGCTGTAATAAAGTTTCATTCATATATTAAAGTTCCTCTCCTAAATAGTCATTATAGCATTCGATTGATAAAGGGTAGATCGGAAGCTCTGCCGTTACTAGAAAAGAAATGGAATGATGAATACATGCTCTCATGGCCTGCTGTAAATCCCCTTCCGCTGTTTGACGCAAAAGCTCTATTCCAGGATATTTACGATCCGGCTCAATCATATCTGCAATATATACGATCTGCTCCAAGCGGCTCATTCCAGCACGTCCTGTTGTATGATAACGCATCGCATTTAGGATATCTTGATCTTTGATTCCCAGCTCATGCTCTGCGCGGTATGCCGCAATTGGTCCATGGAGAATTTCTGAACCCCATGGAAGCAGGCGTACATCAAGTCCATTTTCACGCACGATTGCCCGCATTGCATCCTCATCTTCATATTTTGCCAAGTCATGAAGAATGGCAGCTATTTCCGCTTTTTTTGTATCTTCTCCATACTTCTTTGCCAGGGAAATTGCTGTCTCCATTACACCTATCGTATGAATATAACGCTTTTCCGGCATTCGCGGACGAATATACTCAAGCAAAGCTTCACGCTCCATATAACCCTTCCTTTCGAATAAAAGCCTCCACCGGCTTCGGTAATAAATATCTTACTGTCTTTCCTGCTGCAAATCGTTCTCGTAATAAAGTGGATGAAAGGTCAATCTCAGGGGCATCTATCATCAAAACCGGATACTCTGTTACTGCTTCACTGCCCGGTCGTCTAATTCCTACAAACGTTACAATTTGTATAAGATCCTCAATCCGGTACCACGTATGCAAATGGTCAATGCTATCTCCGCCGATGATGAAGTAAAACTCAACTTCTGATTCTTGCTGGGCCATCGTTTTCATCGTATCAAAGGTATACGAAAGACCGCCGCGCTCTAATTCAAATGTCTCCAGCGTAAAATGAGGAGCATCTGCAATTGCCAGTTCGACCATTTTCTTACGCTGTTCATCAGTGGCACCGCTTGATTCTTTATGCGGGGGAACGGCATTTGGCATAAACCGCACTTCATCAAGACTAAGTGCATCAAATGCTTCACTTGCCATCATTAAATGTCCGATATGTGGAGGATTGAATGTCCCTCCCAAAATACCGACCTTCTTCATGCTCACTCACCTTACTTTTTTTCTGCTTTTGGTAGTACGATTTTCTTGTTATTTCGTGATTCTTTATAAAGAACAACCGTCAACCCAATCAGCTGAACCAATTCTGCACGTGTACCAGCAGCTAATGCTTCTGCTACTTCGTGTTTATCGTCTTCACAATTATCCAATATACGTACTTTAATCAATTCACGTGCTTCCAATACGTCGCGCAGTTGGCGTAGCATTTGATCGTTTACGCCGCCTTTCCCTACTTGGAAAATCGGGTCTAAATGATGTGCCTCAGCACGTAAAAAGCGTTTTTGTTTACCTGTTAACATAAAAATTATTTTCCTCCTAATTGCTCTGTCAGACGAGCAATCATTCCATTTGTATTTGGGTACTCACCAAGCCAGTATTGGTAAGCAATCGCCCCTTGATGAACGAACATACCAAGTCCATTCACGATTTTCGCACCTTTTTCTTCAGCCGCAAGTAGAAATGGCGTCATTAATGGATTATACACAATATCCGCTGCAATTGCGCCTGCCGGAAACTTTTCAAGAGAGAATGGAAGGTTAAAATTGCCAGTACTCATGCCAGCAGGTGTCGTCTGAATAAAGATCTTATACGTATCAAGTGCACTTTCTGCTTCTTCAAGCGATACAGCCTGCCCTTCTCCCATCTCCTGTATAATTGCTTCTGCATTCGCCATTGTACGGTTGGCTATTGTAATAGATGTATACCCTGCCTGTTGAAGAGCAAAAGCGATACCTCTTGCTGCTCCACCTGCTCCTATTAAAAGCAGCCGCTGCTTTCGATGCTCTGTGCCGATTGCTTCTTCCAGTGACTTCACAAAACCAGGACCGTCTGTGTTATACCCTTTCAGCCTGCCATCTTTCAGCCGAACAACTGTATTGACTGCACCCATCTTTCGTGCCAACTCATCTAACTCGTCTAAAAATGGAATGATCGATTGTTTATGAGGAATCGTTACGTTCCAACCGCTTGCACCAAGCAGTCTCAATGATTGAACCGCCTGCTTCAAGTCCCTCTCCTTCACATGGAGTGGAATATAGGCTGCATCTACTCCTGTTTCTTCATACCACGCATGATGCATGTTTGGAGATTTGGACTGTGCAATCGGATCTCCAATGACCGCAAACCACTTTTTCATCTCAACTCACCCTTTTCAATTGACTATGTGCAACAATTATATTGCTTCTATTCATATGGCTGAAGTATATCCATGACAGAAAAAGCGTTGTAGAATACTTCTCCCGCCTTATTTCACGCTAAAGCTTTAGATCAACGAAGGGCGGATAAACACTTGTACCCCTTTTGGTGCATAAGCAGCTACTACAACATGGGGATGCTGTACGGTAACCCAGCCAAGTCCTGAGATTACAACATCTGTTTTTCCTTCTTTGATAGAGAATTCATGTCGAGTTAGATCCGGCAGCTTATCAATATGCGCAGCTGTTGGAGGAGCTAAGAGCTCTCCTTTATGCTCAGCATATAAATTGTCCGCCTTTTCAAGCTTCGTACGATGGATTGGCAGATCATTCGCTACATGCACTGTAAATGCGGAACGCTCTCCTTTAATGAAATCAAATCGTGCTAACGCGCCAATAAACAATGTCTGTCCTTCATTTTGCTGGTATACTTTTGGCTTAATTTCTTTTTTCGGCATAATATATTTTAACTCAGTAGCGTCTAAATAATGTGCCATTTGGTGATGATTGATAATTCCTGGTGTATCATATAGCGCAGATCCATCATCAAGCGGTATTTCAATCATATCAAGCGTTGTTCCCGGGAAATGAGAGGTTGTAATAACCTCTCCTTCACCTGTCGCCTGTTTGATGATGCGATTGATGAACGTAGACTTTCCAACATTTGTACAGCCGACGACAAATACATCCTGACCTTTACGGTATTGTTCAATCGCATCCGTTACCTCAGCCATTCCTTTGCCTTTATGAGCCGATACAAGCATCACATCGATCGGATTCAGCCCAAGCGCCTTCGCTTCACGCTTAAGCCAATTGACTACCTTGTTCGCCTTTACTGATTTAGGGAGCAAGTCGGCTTTATTGGCAACAAGCAATACCGGATTTTTGCCAACAAATCGGTGTAAGCCAGGCAGCCAGCTTCCATTAAAGTCAAATATGTCTACGATTTTTACGATAAGTCCTTTTTGCTCTCCAAGGCCGTTTAATATACGTAAAAAATCGTCATCGGTTAAGCTTACCGGCTGGATCTCATTGTAGTTTTTCAGGCGGAAGCAGCGCTGGCAAATAATCGTCTCTTTTTCGAGAGAAGAAGGCGGTGCATATCCTAATCCATTTTTATCTTCTGTCTGAATTACTGCTCCACAGCCAATACAGTTTGGCATTTCATTCATTCTTATAAATCCTCCCAAGTCTTAATACCTTTTCGTTTTAGTTCATTAAACACACGGCGCTCTACAAAACGGTTGAAGCGCGTCACAAAACCATCCGATTGCGCAACCGGACGTACTAAAATTGTATATAGCTTTTGGCGTTTTGCTCCCATGACATCTGTCAGCAATTGATCGCCTACCATTGCCACTTCTTCACGTTTCAGTTTTAGACGGACAAGCGCCTGATAAAAACCCTTTCCTAACGGTTTTCGTGCACGTGAAATATACGGGATGCCTAAAGGCTCCGCAAAACGTTTTACACGCTCTTCATTATTATTGGAGGCAATAACGATGCTAATACCCGCATCCTGCATACGCTTAAACCAAGCAGCAAGCTCTTCTGTTGCATCTGCGCGATCCCATTCAATCAGCGTATTATCCAAATCCGTTATGATTCCGCGGAAACCCATTTCTTTTAGTTTTTCTGGTGTAATATCGAATACAGTCGATACAAATTTATCTGGCAATAAATGATTATACAAACCTAAATCTCCCTCACGTTCATAATTATTGATTATAGCATATTTGCAAACGCTTGACCCATCCGAATGGCAGTGCCGGATGCAACATTCTCACAAAACTCTATAGCATCTTCTTCAAACAGCATGACAACTGTCGAACCAAAAGTAAAATAGCCAACTTCCTCTCCCTTTGACCATACCTCCGTCACATTCGTCAACTGAATTGAATTGACAAACATCGCTCCTACTTTAATAAAGGCAGTCTGTCGATTTTGCGCATATGCAAGCTCACTAATCATACGATAATTATGGCTGATTGGTTTCTTGCCATACGTCAAGCCAAACTGATTCACCGGATAGGATTTTTGGCCAAGTACGTACTGGCGGACTACATCCCCATTTACCGGGCTATGGATACGGTGATAATCAGCAGGACTCAAATAAAACACAATATATTTTCCGTTTTGGTATCTTGCTGCACGCTCCTCACTGCCGAGCAGATCCATCAGGGAATACGGTTTATCTTTTACCATTAGCGTCATACTATCCCGAATATCACCAAATGCCTCAATTTTCGCGTCTACAGGACTGGCAAACACCTTTTCACCTTCGGCAATCGGACGAACACCTTCTTTCAGTGATCGTGTAAAAAATTCATGCAAGCTCTTAAAATTCTCTACGCTTTTTGAAACTTCTTCTATATTAATCTCGTATACTTTAGTGTAACTTCGAATAAACTTTTTACTAAGTGCTGATGTTGTCAGCTTTTTTAGCAGAATTGAGCTTTGTTTTCCATTTGTAAGCTCAATCATGGATTGATAGATTCTTTCTTTCATCGGTATTCCCCCAACTATAAATCAATTACGCCTCGGCATAATTGATTCGGCTTTGTATTTGTACAAAGAAGTGTATTCCGAATCCTGGATATCCGCCAAAGGCTTTCACATATTTTGGGCGAGCGTCAAAACACCCGCTGAAATGCAGTATAACTCAGTATTTATCTCGCCATCTTTAGAAATGGTAGACTTGTGCTGAAAGAAGGTAAAAGGTTATTATAATTGTTTATGAGAACGTTGGAAAGCAATTTTCATATAATTGATGTGAGAACAATCTTTCTTACGTGCCCATTTCAGAGTATAATAAAATAATAGTAAAGTGCAAAGGAGTGTTTCTAATGTTTCTTCTTCATAAGGTCGATGTAACCTTGAAGAAAATAAAATCGAACGCTGCTAATTTAATTACAATACTAAACATGTCGTTTGGTGGTGCGGCTATTATGGCCACATTGAACGAATTATATAGTTATAGTGTGTTATTTATATTTATTGCGGCATTCCTCGATCGCTACGACGGCAAGGTGGCGAGGAAATTCAATCAGGAGTCCGAATTGGGAAAACAGCTTGATTCCATGGGAGATATTATTTCATTTGGTGTGGCGCCGGCTTTATTGATGTATGAAATCGCATTAAGGGATTTCGGCGGTGCTGGAATGTTTATGGCGATTCTTTATATTTCATGCGGTGCACTTCGACTGGCCCGTTTCAATGTAATGGATTCAAACGGTTACTTTGTGGGACTGCCCATTACAGCAGCCGGTACACTTCTGACACTTTCATTTTTCTTTTTCAATACTTTATCACCGGTCTTTTATATGTTCTTATTCCCTATCTTGGCCGTATTGATGATCAGTACATTTACTTTAAAGAAAATTTAACTAAAAGGTTGCGCAAGGATTTATGCGTAGCCTTTTTCATTTTCTGCGCTTTTTCGACATATACTGCGAAAAAGGAAAGGATGGCTTCGTGGGCATCATGGTATCACTTCTTCAGCTATGGCTAGACTTCCCTTCGTTAGTTGGGTACTTAAAGGGGCAGGCTTTTTCCAAACCATTCACGCGTGAAGAAGAAAAGCAAGTACTTGATCGTTTTTTAGCCGGTGACGAGCAGGCGAGGCTCGATTTAATCGAACGTAATATGCGGCTTGTTGCACATGTCGTGAAAAAATTTCATCCGCCACACGAGCAGCTCGATGATTATATTTCCATCGGAACAATCGGTTTAATGAAGGCTGTGGCAAGTTTTACCCCGAATAAAAAAACGCGGCTCGCCACGTATGCTGCGCGCTGTATTGAAAATGAAATATTGATGCATCTGAGGGCCCAAAAAAAGGTCCAAAAAGATGTGTCACTATTTGAGCCGATCGGTGTGGATAAAGACGGGCAGGCTTTGCAGATACGGGATTTACTTCAATTTGAAGAGAAACCCACAATTGACCAAATTGAGGAAAGGGAGCGCCACCAGCAGCTGTATCAGTATTTAAAAGTTCTTGATGCACGAGAGTTGGAAATTATCACCTTACGCTATGGATTAAATAGTGTAAAACCATTAACACAAAAGGAAATTGCCAAACAATTGGATATATCAAGAAGCTATGTTTCCCGCATTGAAAAAAGAGCACTTGTAAAGTTGTACCAGCAATTTAAGCATCAAACGTAATGCTTTTCTTTTTAGATAAAATTGACGTACAAAATCCATTGAGCTCGTTTGAATTGGTAATCCCATTTCTGTAACACCTTTAACTTATTATGTATTAGCAATGAAAAATGCGCATGAGAAATGAATAGTTTGCATGCGCATTTTAGCCTGTTGGCAAACATTTTCAAGACAGAGTACAACTTTACTAAAAAATTATCTGAAGAAATGTAAAGACAAAGTCAAAAACTGACTTTGTCTTTACTCTGAAATTCGCATTTTTTATTGCTTATAGTCTGCTACATCGGCTGTTATGAACAGCATTAAAACCGCCGTGATTCCCATTGCAAGTGTCATGAAAAATACCATACCTTTACCTCCTCAGGTTGACTTTCTTTCATCGTACCATGGGAAGAAAAAAATGACTGTGATTTTTTTAACACTTCGAAGCGTCTCATATAGCAAAATTTCAGTAGAATAAAGATATACTGATCCAGCAGAAATTATAGTTTCTCAATCGCTTTTAAAACAATAGCTGTTGAGTGTTTCGCAGCGACTGGCAGGAATTCATCAAAGCTGATATTTGATTCTTTGCCTGCAATATCAGATAGCGCTCGGATTACCACAAATGGCGTATCAAACTGATGGCAAACCTGCGCAACAGCTGCCGCTTCCATTTCCACGGCCTTCATTTGCGGGAAATATTCTCTTACCTTCTCTACACGTTCCGGATCGTTCATGAATGCATCTCCCGAGCAGATTAATCCAATACCATATTGGTGCTTTCCTATCTCCGTTACTGCTTCACGGGCTACCTCCATTAATTTCATATCAGCTTTGAACGCTGCAGGCATTTGCGGCACTTGTCCCATTTCATATCCAAAGATTGTTACGTCAACATCATGATGGCGTACTTCATCAGAAATAACAACTGCCCCAACCTCAAGCGCTGGGTCATATCCGCCTGCCGATCCTGTATTAATGACGACATCTGGTTTGAACGTATGTAATAATACTGTTGTTGTCATGGCTGCGTTTACTTTACCGATTCCTGACTTTAGCAGAATGACTTCCTTTCCTTTATACGTTCCAGTTGTGTACTCACTGTTTGCAATTGTTTCAGTTTTTGTGTTTTCCAATGTAGCACGAAGCTGTTCTACTTCCTGCTCCATTGCTCCGATTACGGCAATTTTCATTATTAGTTCCTCCATTTCAAGACACTCTACTTAAAATAATCAATCAAGTAGATATATGTCAAGCTAATATGTGCCTTCAAGCGTATTCAGCACTTCTACCTGCTGAGGCATCCATCCTTGACCATCTATCCATTCGATTGCTACTCTGAATTTTTGTACTTTGTCATTCGAAGAAATGACTGCAATGGCTGATTTAGCATTGCCGTTATTTTTTATAGACCAGAGGATACTTTCCTGTTGTTCAAGCGGAATGACAGAATAAATCGCATTCAGCTTCTCCTCATAATCAACATGCCCTTCTGTAAACGTCGACGTGTGCTCACCTGTTTGTGCTGTTGGATAAGGCTCCCACGCGTCATTTGTCCACACTTCATCTACTGTAGGCTGATTCGAAGAAGAAACAGTCGGAGCGCCGCTATCAGCTTCTGTAGGCTCTTCCTCTTGAGTGGATGGCTGAAGATCTGTCTCTTCAGAATCCTCTTCTATCCCCTCCTCGTTTTCTTCCTCTTCTACTGGCTTTTTATCGACTGGTGTTTCCTCAGCAGACTCTTCTGCTATCTTCTCGTCTTCATTTCCAGTAAAAATCACGATCAAGCTAATTACGATTAATACTGATACAATCCCGATTAAGTAATTCAAGGTGCGATCCATTTTATAGTCTTTACGTCTTTTTGTACGTGTAGCAGGCTGCGGGTGGTCCAAGTGCTCTTTCTCTTCTTTGCTCATATATAATCCCCCTTCCTGAAGCCATTTTACCAAGATTGGATAAGACATGCCTACTAGAAGCATACCTATTCTCTTACTCAAATGGCACTTTTAAAATTGCACTTCTCATTTTAGGAAACCTTCCTTACTATAGGACTGCCAAATAAAAAAGTTGTTCCCGTAAACGAATGGGAACAACTTATTATATTATTTAATCTCTACAATCACGACTTCCATTTCTCCACCAGGTGTCGTAATTTTTACTTTATCATTCACCTTATGACCCATTAATGCTCTAGCCATTGGTGAATCGTTTGAAATACGGCCTTCTGATGGATCAGCTTCTGCAGAACCGACGATTTTATAGGATTCTGGCTCACCTTCAGGCTCCCCATCTTCCAAAACATCAAATGTTACCGTACGGCCAAGCGATACTAAAAGTTCCGTATTGTCATCCTGCTCGTCCGAAATAATTAGGGCATTACGAAGCATGGATTCAATCGTAGAAATACGGCCTTCTACAAACCCCTGCTCTTCTTTTGCTGAATCATATTCAGAGTTCTCAGAAAGGTCACCAAAAGAGCGGGCAGTTTTAATACGCTCTACAACTTCTTTACGTTTTACCGTTTTTAGGTATTCTAATTCTTCCTCTAACTTCGCTTTTCCGTCCAATGTCATTGGATATTGTTTTTCATTTGACAAAATGCTCACTCCTTCATCTTCCTTGAAAACATTACTATACACCTTAGTGTTTAAAATGCAATCGTTTTCTTAAAGAAATAGTTATACATAGCATAAAACCCGACTATTAGCTATGTATATGACGACGCACGTCCAAAAAGACATGCGTCGTCATCAATGCCTATAGTCGAATTTCATGAGTATGTTAATGAATTATTATTTTGTTTTATTCAAATATATTGAATGTAAATATTGTCAATACCAATACATCATATTATACAATCGAGTCAGTTTCAAGAATTGTTTTAATTTTTGTAACCATCAAATCAATTGCAACCCCATTATCCCCGCCCTCTGGGATAATGACATCTGCATAGCGCTTTGTAGGCTCGATAAACATATTATGCATTGGGCGGACTGCAGTCAAATACTGCTCAATAACTGAATCAGCTGTACGTCCACGTTCCTTAATATCGCGCTGGATTCGTCGGATAATGCGTAAATCCGGGTCAGTATCTACAAATAGTTTAATATCCATCAGTTCTCGCAGGCGCTCGTCTTCTAATACAAGAATACCTTCTAGGATGATGACATCTTTCGGATCGACATGAATTACTTCATCAGCACGCGTATGATGTACATAATCATATACCGGCTTGTCAATTGCCTGACGGTTCAAAAGCTTGTTAACATGATCGATCAATAGGTCTGTATCGAACGCTAGCGGATGATCATAGTTTGTTTCCAACCGTTCTTCAAACGTCATATGACTTTGATCTTTATAGTAATAATCCTGCTCGATAACAACCACAGAATGTTCGCGGAAAACTTCATAGATGGCGCGCGTCACGCTTGTTTTACCTGAACATGATCCACCGGCGATTCCGATGACTACTGGACGCTTATTCATTACTTCTTGTTCTCCTTTCGCATCATGTTGTATACATGAAGCGGTCGATCTACTTTAAATTTGATAATTTGCAGCGGATGGCGAGCAACGTCTAATTCGTTGCCATCTTTATCCCAGATTTGCTCCACTGTCATCTGGAATGTTTCAATATCAGGTCCAAAGAATTCAACTGTATCACCTGGCTTGAAGTAATTACGCTGCTCCATTGTTACCATTTGCGTCTCTGCATCATAATCAAGCACAAGGCCGGCAAAATCCCATTTTGGTTTAGAAGCATGGAAGCCGAACATTTGCTGCTTGTAAGTTGGTTCAGACTCGAAGAAAGAGGAGGCAGTTGCACGAATTGCACAGCGGGACAGTTCTTCCAGCCACTCTTTTTTAATCTGGAAGTTCTCCGGATCTGCACAGTATGCGTCAATTACTTTACGATATACAGAAATAACTGTTGCTACATAGTGAATTGACTTCATACGGCCTTCGACTTTTAAAGAATCGATGCCAAGCTCGATCATATGAGGAATCGATTCGATCAATTTCAAATCTTTTGGACTCATGGCGAATGGCGCATCGCCCTCTTCAAATAACGGCACTTCTTCACCGTCTTTATCTTCATATAGATCGTAATCCCAACGACAAGATTGACAGCAGCCTCCACGGTTTGAGTCACGTGCTGTCATATGATTTGAAAGAACGCAACGTCCGGAATAAGCAATACACATCGCTCCGTGAACAAATGCTTCGATTTCAATATCCACTTCCTCTTTCATTTTGCGCATTTCCTCTGCGCCCACTTCACGTGCCAATACAACACGGTGAAGACCTTCATTTTTCCAATATTTCACGGCTTTCCAGTTTGATAGAGACTGCTGGGTTGAAAGGTGGATTTCAAGTTTCGGTGCAACACGGCGGCACGTTTCGATAATTAGCGGGTCTGCTACGATGATCCCTGTTACGCCAGCTCCTTCAATTGCCTGTAGATATTCTTCAAGCCCGTCCATATTTTCATTGTGGGCAAAGATATTTGTCGTTACGTACACAACAGCGCCGTATTTCTTAGCAAACTCTACCCCTTCACGCATTTCTTCAATCGTAAAGTTATCTGCGTTTGAGCGTAGACCGAATTCTTGACCTCCGATAAATACCGCATCCGCTCCGTAATGAACAGCTATCTTAAGTTTTTCCAGGCTGCCGGCCGGTGCAAGCAGCTCAGGCTTTTTCACAATGACACGTTTGCCTTCTTTTGTTTCACGAATTTTTTCGTTTTGAATTAACTGCAGCATGTAAACCGCTCCTTTCTAGTAAACTGTTTCCTTGAAGATGAAGCCAGTATCGAGTGGACGCAATGCTGGTTGAATTTCTTCAATTTGTGCGAGTAAATCATCTTTGATATCTTCGTACGCTTCTTCACCTTGCTCGAAGTATGCATCGATTGCCTGGCGGTATAGGCCGGTTACTTTGACAATGTATTCATATGAATGAAGAATACCATCAAATTTTAATGAGTCGATACCTGCCTCGAACAGTTCACCTAATTCGTCAATAATACACATATCGTTTGGCGAAAAGATATGTGTGCCGTTTACATCCTCGTAAATCGGGTATTTATTTTTACGTTCTTTATCATGAAGGAACATGCTTTTGTTTTCCTTACGGTTTTCCACTTCCATCACTTGATCGCGGTACAGGAAGTAGTTGCCTAGTAGTGAACGTTTTGATTGGAACATACAAGTCATGCCATGTACTTGAACTTCGATTTCTGTTTTTGCGTTTTCTTTAATTTCCAGCACTTCATCCAAAGACAGCTCACGTGCTAAAACAGCACGCTTACTGCCGCGTTCTCCCCAGTAGTTCACTTGGAACCAGTTTGTAGCAATTGTTTCAGGATTCCAGTGCAGTGGAATTGTAATACCTAACTCGCGTACGGCCATTACAACCGCAGGATCGCCGAAAAGTAAAGCATCAACCCCGATTCGCTGCATTTCCTTTAAGTATTCATCTAAAGCTTCTAATCGGTCATTGTGGAATAATGCATTCACCGCTACATATACTTTTTTCCCTGCAGCATGGATTATTGTTGTTGCTTCTTCTACTTGTGCAACATTGAACTCTCCTGCCAAACGCAGACCAAATTTCTGTTCTCCAATTACAAACGCATCTGCACCGGCCTCAAGTAAATCTTGAACATGTGCAACTGTTTGCGGCGTTACTAATAATTCTGGTTTCTTCACCCTTGTCACCTCTTCAAACAAATTAACAAGCCGTCTCCGACCGGGAAAAAAGCACACGTATAATCCGGATGCTGCATAACCCAATCCGTAAACGTCTTTAAGTTTCGAATCATCGTTCTTTTTCGTCTTGGCACTTCTTTAATTTCTAAATCTGATAAGCCATGCATGTACATATTATCAATGTACAATATGCCGCCTGATGGTACGAGCGGTGAATATTTTTCAAAAAACTTTTGATATTGGCCTTTTGCCGCATCAATAAAGACAGCATCGTAGGAAGGCTGAAATTGGCCTACCTCTACCTCTAACGCATCGCCTTTCACGATTGTAATGCGATCAGCCACTTCAGAACGCGCAATAAATCCACGTGCATAGGCAACACGGTCCTCGTCCCGCTCAATTGTAACAATTTTTGCATCCGGCAGCGCTAATGCCATTCGCATAGCTGAATAACCGATAGCTGTACCGATTTCCAAAATTGTTTTTGGTTTTTGGATTCGTAATAGTTGATTTAATGCTTCAATTCCCGAAAGCTGCATGATCGGTACATGATGCTCTGCAGCAAACTGCTCCATTTCCAGCAGTAATTCATTTCGAGGCTGAATAAAGGATTCAATATAAGCATCAGATAATTCCATCTAAAAAACCCCTTAATTAATCAAAAAAGTGCATTCATGACATTCCAAGTAAGTAAAATTAACTACTCCTTAGTAACCGACATAAAAGCCTGGATATTACTCGATATAGAAAGTTCTAATCATCCTACAAAGTAATATACAAACAAAAAAGACGAAACGGTATGTTTACGTCCATGAGTTGTATTGCTATTAAGGACAAAAAATCACAATTTATAATAGCACGAAAATAGAAGGAATGCGAATAATCTTTACTCGATTCCTTCTATCTCAGCACGAATGCTACTTTATATATTTTGATACATTACTTAAATGCTCTTCATATGTCTTCGCAAAATGATTGTTTCCATCTTTATCTGCAAGGAAGTATAGATAGTCTGTATCGCTTGGGCTAATTGTTGCTTCAAGCGACGTTTTTCCCGGTGCAGCAATAGGGCCTGGTGTCAAACCAGTGTTTTTATACGTATTATATGGATCCTGCACTTCCAGATCTTCATATAATACACGGTCCTTATGCTCACCAAGTGAATAGAGGACAGTCGGGTCCGTCTGCAGTGGCATATCTATGTCTAAACGATTGTAGAATACGCTGGCAATTGTTTCACGGTCAGTAGAAGCTGTCGCCTCTTCTTCCAGTAAGGAAGCAAATGTAACAAATTGGTGAACTGTCATATTACGTTCTTCAAAGCCAGCTTTATATTCCAGCACCATTGTATTCATCGATGAAATCATCGTACGGATAATATCTTCAAGAGGCGGCTTCTCTACATAGAACGGATATGTGGCTGGATATAAATAGCCTTCCAGCGCATAGCGAATATTCTCCTTTAAAATATCTTCCGTCAATAACTGCGGGAATTCTCCCATCATTGTTTCGATAAATGCCTTATCTGTAACCTTTGCCATGAATTCTTCGGCTGTATAGTCCGTTTTCTTTTCAATTACCTCAGAAATTTGTACGAGCGTTAAGCCTTCTGGCACTGTAAGGGTAAATACAGGCTCCCGATACACTTTGCCTGTTTTTAAACTCTCAATAATTTCATCAAGCGTCATCGCCTTTGACATAGTATAATTACCGGCCTGGAATGATGATTCATTTTTAAACTTTGCATAGTATTTAAAAATCCGCGCATTTTTAACAATCTCATTTTCCTCTAGTATTTTGGAAATCGTCGTTACACCTGAACCCATCGGAATCTCAATAGCTACTTCTTCTTCGGAATCCGGATCCATAGGTTCAAGTGCTGATTTTATGTAGCTGAAGGCTATAAAGCCGCCAATTGCAAAGATTAATAAAAATGCTAGGGCTATGATTGCTACGAGTTTACGCACGACTTTAACCTCACTTTTACGCTCTTTCATTTTTTCCATCATTTCTTGTTTCATTGACTCTTTATCCACGGGTTCCCCCCCTTTTTCTCTCTCAATATGATACAAGATTTTTAATAGGGAGACAAACAAAACCTAAAAAGCCCTCCTCAAGCCTGTTGAGGAGGGCTCAAATTTATCTTGAATCTACCGGGTAATCAATTATTTTTCTGTTGATAAAGAAGCAAGCACTTTTTCCACCATTGCCCATTCTTCGTCTGTTTCAATCGGCAGCAAGTCAGCCACAGCACCATTCTCATCTGCAACATAAGCAGATGCAAATACTTCCTGTTTCTCTTCATCATCAGCTAAGCCGTAAAATAAATAGTTCTTTCCGTTTTCTTCAAAACGATATAATACCTCACAGACGATTTCTTCTCCATCTTCGCCCATAACGGTAAAGTAATTTAATTGGTCTTCACCAAACTCGGCAAAAACTGTATTGAGCACCTCTTCCACCATTGCCCACTCTTCTTCTGTTTCTAAATCTTCAAAATCAGCCATTTCACCGTTTTCATCAAGCTCATAACGAAGCGCCGTTACATCTGAAATACTTTCTCCCTCTTCATTTACAAGGGTAAATAATACATAAGAATGGTCATCTGTTTCAAAGTTAAAAACCACTCGGCAGCGCTGTTCTTCACCCGCGTCATTTTTCAAAATAAAAATTTGTTCGTCCATTTCATCTGCCTCCTAAATGTAGAAAACAGAGCGAGCGTCATGCCCACTCTGTTCCGTTTAATAACTACTGAATTTTAGTTTAGCTCTATTAAGGAGTATTTTATATACTCCTGTGCAGAACTATTCTTCGTCTTCCTCTTCTTCTCCCAGCTCGTCTTCACGCTGCGCCAGGAAATCTTCGATGAATTCCCACTCTTCATCTGATTCAATCGGAAGAAGCTCACCATCTTCTCCATTTTCCGATGGCTCGAATGCATAAGCGTGGATTTCTACATAGCCATTCTCATCCTCTGAGCCTACAAGTGAATACAGTACATAGTTTTTATCGAAACGCTCAGAGTACACTGTATCTAGAATTTCACATAGTTCCTCTTCACCTTTGTCATTGATTACCGTTAAATAGCGTTCTTCGTTTTGTTCTGACATATTAAACCCTCTTTTCCAATGATTTTGCTGCTGTCGCTCCACTTTCGGGGGAGGACGATTAATTTTTGCTGTCTAAATAACCTTGAAGGATCATGACAGCGGCCATTTTATCGATGACCTGCTTCCGCTTTTTCCGACTGACATCCGCCTCAATCAGCATTCGCTCTGCCGCCATAGTTGTTAGACGCTCGTCCCAAAGCTTTACCGGCAGTCCAAACGTTTCTTCCAAAAGCTTTTTATAGTTTTCGGAAGCTTCGCCGCGAGGTCCAACTGTGTTATTCATGTTTTTCGGATAGCCGACAACAAACTCTGTTACAGCATACTCCTTGGCAAGCTCTTTAATTCGCTCAATACCGAATTCGCCTGCTTCCTCATCAATCTTCACAGTTTCGACCCCTTGTGCCGTCCAGCCAAGAGCATCGCTAATTGCAACGCCGACTGTTTTCGTGCCGACGTCTAATCCCATAATTCTCATTTGTTCGCCTCAGTATTCTTTTTAATATAAAATTTTACGAGCTCCTCGAGAATTTCATCACGCTCGAGTTTGCGAATTAGATTACGTGCGTCCTGGTGGCGAGGGATGTAGGCCGGGTCACCGGATAAAAGATAGCCTACAATTTGGTTCGTAGGGTTGTAGCCTTTTTCCTCCAATGCTGCATACACCTTCAGCATGACTTGCTTTACTTCTTCTTCCATTGATTCTTCAGGGAAATTGAATTTCATCGTTTGATCAAAAGAACTCAAGAATCCGCACCTCGCTTTCAGAAATAAGGAGATGGATTCCTCCATCTCCATTTCTTCTCATTATAACCGAACTTTACCCTTAATTAAATGGATTTAACGTAATCATACACAGAATTTAATGCTTCATCAAGTTTTGCAACCTCTTTTGCTCCAGCCATTGCCATATCAGGACGGCCGCCGCCTTTACCGCCGCATTGCTCTGCTACTGATTTTACGATGTTGCCGGCATGATAAGCTCCGCCTACAATATCCTTCGTTACTCCTGCACAAAGCATGACTTTGTCCCCATCAGCCGCACCAAGCACGATAACGGCAGACTCCATTTTCGCTTTTAAGTCATCTATCATTTGACGGAGCTGATTGTTGTCTTTTGCTTCTACACGTGTTGCTAGTACTGTTACATCACCTATTTTTTGTGCTGCATCCAATACGGCACCTGCTTGTGCATTGGCAATTTTTTGTGAAAGAGACTCATTTTCACGTTGTAATTCTTTATAGTCTGCTTGCAAGCTCGCTACACGTGTTGCTACATCTTTCGGATTTGCTTTCAGAAGAGCTGCTGCCTCTGCTAAGATCGCTTCCTCTTCCTTTACAGCCTCATATGCTGCTTTACCTGTTACTGCTTCGATACGTCGTGTACCAGCGCCGATACCGCCTTCTGATACAATTTTAAAGAAGCCGATTTCTGAAGAACGTGCAACATGCAGACCACCACACAGCTCGATGGAGTAATCAGATACCGCAACAACACGCACAACATCCCCATACTTCTCACCGAATAAAGCCATAGCTCCCATCTCTTTTGCTTCATCAATTGGCATTTCGCGGATCACTACTTCGATGTCTTCCCAAATTTTTTCGTTTACTGCACGCTCCACTTGCGCTAATTCCTCTTTAGTAGCAGCACCGAAGTGGGAGAAGTCAAAACGAAGGCGGTCTGGCCCTACATAAGACCCAGCTTGCGCTACATGATCCCCTAGTACATCTTTTAATGCACGATGCATTAAGTGTGTTGCCGTATGGTTTTTCAGAATTAATTTACGCTTGTCGGCATCTACTGTTGCTTTTACTGCATCGCCTACATTCATCTCTCCGGACTCGATGACAACGGTATGAAGCGGTTGGCCATTTGGTGCTTTTTGCACGTCTTTTACAATCGCTTTAAATGTATCGGATTCAATCACACCTGTATCGGCGATTTGCCCACCCATCTCTGCGTAGAATGGCGTGTCAGATAAGATAACCAGTGCTTCCTGGCCTTCTGAAGCTGTTTGAGCACTTTGTCCTTCTACTACGATGGCTGCAATCTTCCCTTGTGCTTCAAATGCATCGTAAATGTAAGTTGACTCTTGTGTTAAGTTTGCCAATACTTCATTTTGCACCTGCATAGAATCTACGTCAGCACGTGCATTACGAGCACGCTCACGCTGCTCTTCCATCGCTGCTTCGAAGCCCTCCTGGTCAACTGCCATGCCTGCTTCTTCCGCATACTCCTCAGTTAACTCAATCGGGAAGCCAAATGTATCATATAGGCGGAACGCATCTGCACCAGGGATGACTGCTTCACCTTTTTCTTTTTGGGCCGCAATAACTTCTGATAGAATAGCCAATCCACCGTCAAGTGTTTCGTGGAAACGATCTTCTTCATTTTTAATGACACGTTGGATGAATTCGCTCTTCTCAGATACTTCTGGGTAGAAGTCTTTCATAATTTCCCCAACTGTCGGTACTAGCTTGTACATGAATGGCTTTTCAATGCCAATCTGTTTTGCATAACGGACTGCACGACGAAGTAAGCGTCGTAATACATAACCACGGCCTTCATTCGATGGAAGCGCACCGTCTCCGATTGCAAATGCCACTGTACGAATATGGTCAGCAATTACTTTAAATGGTGTATTAACATCTTCTGTAGAACCAAAAATTTCTTTTAAGTCCACTTCATGCGGACGCTTATAATTCCGGTCTGCAAACTCCTCTACTTTTTCGATAATCGGCATAAATAGGTCTGTATCAAAGTTTGTCGGTACATTTTGAACAACAGATACAATCCGCTCAAGACCCATTCCTGTATCGATGTTTTGCTTCGGCAGCGGTGTGTATGTGCCATCTGGATTGTGATTGAATTGAGAAAATACTAGGTTCCAAATTTCTAGGTAACGCTCATTCTCGCCACCAGTGTACATTTCGGATTCAGGTGTATCTCCTTCATATTCCTCACCGCGGTCATAGAAAATTTCCGAGTTTGGACCTGATGGACCTTCACCGATATCCCAGAAGTTCCCCTCTAAACGGATGATACGCTCTTCCGGAATACCAATTTCCTTATACCAAACATCATAGGCTTCCTGGTCTTCCGGATGAATTGTCACCGATAACTTCTCAGGATCAAAGCCCATCCAGCGTTTATCTGTAAGAAACTCCCACGCGAAATGGATTGCTTCTTTTTTAAAGTAATCTCCGATTGAGAAGTTCCCCAGCATTTCAAAGAATGTATGGTGACGTGCTGTTTTCCCCACATTTTCAATGTCATTTGTACGAATTGATTTTTGTGCGTTTGTAATACGCGGATTTTCCGGGATAATGCGGCCGTCAAAGTATGGTTTTAAGGTCGCAACGCCTGAGTTGATCCATAGTAAAGATGGGTCATTGATTGGCACAAGCGGAGCAGATGGCTCATGATGATGATTTTTCTCTTTAAAGAATTCTAAATATAGACGACGTATTTCTGAAGCTTTCATTATTTATGTTCCTCCTTATTATTTAGTACATAATGAATAGGAAAGAGTGCCTTCCTTTGCAGGTACCCCCGGCATTTTTTAGATACAAGGAGACTTTAGCCAAAATAAAAAGCCCTCATCCCAAATAAGGGACGAGGACTGTTGTCTACGTGGTACCACCCTAGTTTACAAATCGTTTCATAAAGTTCATACAACCTGTCGATTTGCCTCTCTAGCACTTGTAACGTAAGTGAACGGCAGGGATTAACTGCACTCAGGAGTAGCTTTCAGTTGCAGTCCGCGGAGGTTTTTTCAGCCTATGGAAACCTCTTTCTAAGCACGAAATTATCAACTTACTCTTTCCATCAATGTATTGATCCATATTCTGCTTCTGATTATATAAAAAGGGCCTTTTAGTGTCAATGATGGAACAATAAAATATTCTTTTCTTACTTAAATTCAATTGCACCTTTATCCATTTTAAATGTTCCATCCTCATTTAATACAGGCGACTTTTCTGAACCTGGGCGGGAATAACGCTCTACTTGGCTGACGGCTATCTCAGTTGCTTTCGTAAAATCAAGATGAGCGATGGCTGCCCAATAGGCATACAGGTTATTTTCATCTAAGACTGCTGTCACCTGCTGATCTACCTGATTATTAACTACAACTTTTGTCCCTATTTTCCTAAAGCCGTATGCGCCGCTTGATAACGGTTTATAGGCAGCAAATAGAACATACTTCAACTTTGATGGCTGATGAATGACGATTTTTTCCACTCCAGATATTTCCGCATCCCCTTCCAATGTAATGTACGGAGCGACAGATGAGCTGCCTACATGACGATAGTACACTTTGCCAACTTCTCCTGTCTGCAGAACATAAAAGCAATACAGATCCAAACCCTTCTTTTTATTTGCCCACTCGAGTGTTGCTACAACCTTTGGAGATTTTTGAATTGAAACCGATCGATTTTTCTCTAATGTAACATTTAAAGAAGATTTCGTTGGCTGCACTTGTTGCTGATCCGTAAGCGTTAGGGATGATCGCTCTTCCTCAACGGACATAGCGGGTGCCAGCAGCTCCTCCATGTTAGACTGCTCCGGCATAGGTGCGGGCTGCTGTTCACTGTCATCTGCTACCTGAAGTCCGAAATTTTTACAAAGGGCTGTTAATCCGCCGAAAAAACCGCTCCCGACTGCATTGAACTTCCACTCCTCATTATGCCGGTACAGCTCTCCAATTACGATGGCCGTTTCCTGCTCCAGGTTTCCTTTAAATGAAAATTCATGCAGGACTTCACTTGTCCGGCCATCCTTTATAAAAAGCCTTGCCTCCTCGATTTCACGAAAACGCAAATCCTGTTCTTCTCCTTCATGGATGGTTAATGCCAAAGCGATTTTCTCGACATCAGCAGGGATATTTGAAAAAGCTATATCAATCACTCCCTCATTAGGACCGACGCTTTCATGGCGGACTGAACGATCATTACTCTCCGGCTGTCCATAAAAAATAAAGTGATCATCCTTCATACATCGATCGCCTGCATGAAGCAGAAAAGCTGAGATATCCAGATCCATTTCTTTTTTAGGCTGCTGCCATTTTGTATGAAACCTAAACGTTTCTGTTGAATTATTTTTTGTTATGTCTACTTTTTGTCCCCGTTTTAATTCCATTTCCTTTACCCCCTGTTATTTCTTCAAACCGATTCCTTGATGGCGAATAGATACGTGGTACGTCTCTACTACAAAGGAATCGTTCCATGCTTACACTGTTTGCACCAACAGCTTGCTCTCTTCCTATTTTATACCAAATATCTATATAACTTCATAGAAAAAGCACAAGGAAACGATTATTCGAGTCCGTGTGCCTTTTTCCTTTATTTACTCTTTTTATTTGGGGAAGTCTACCGTCGAAGCTGCAGGTACTTCACTTGAAAAATCAATTTGAATCATAAGCGGGTCATGATCCGATGCACGACCGGAAGCCTCAGTAAAGTCAGCATTCACATGCAAAACATCGATATCCGTCTGCTGTGCCAGGTTAGAAGTAACTAAAATATGATCAAGTACTTGAGAATTTCCCTGGTAGATATACGTATATTGATCACCTATCGGTAGATCCTTTATTTTGTTGTGCATACCAGCAGCCTCTAAGATACCTAATGCAGAAGAGAATTGGAAATCATTAAAATCACCCAGCGCTACGATGTTTGCATCGTCGTTTTTCGTTTTAATATCTGTAATGAAATCTGCTACGACATGTGCAATTTTTTTCCGCTGCACCTCACTGCCTAATATAACCGGCTGTGTGTCGCCAAATAAGCCTGTATCACCAGATTTAGAGTTCCAATGGTTCGCAATGACAATTACACGTTCTCCTTTAAAAGTGAATTCGGCAGCAACTGGCTTACGACTGTTTGCAAATGCCTCGTTCGTTGGATCTATTCGTCCAGGATTCAATGTCAAGGACCCATTTTTATAAGCAGTAGCTTCGTTCGCCTTTCCTGGTGTCCCTTCCAATACTACACGTGTGGGATTGTATAGGAAGCCAACACGAATGTTCGCGCCAGGTGCACCACCATCCTGGTTATTTTCCGGGTCAATATTGGCGTAGGCATACTTCACTCCTGTTTTGGCTTCAATTAAATCGATTAAGCGTTGATAACTTTCTGCAGCTGAGACAGTACCATCATTGATTGATCCATTATTATCTTGTACCTCAGTAAGCCCAACGATATCTGGTGTATTCATTCCGTTACCAATTGCATCAGCTAATCGATTCGCCTTTTCATCTGATGTTTCTGAACGATTATTTGAAAAATTCTCCAAGTTATAAGACGCCACTGTCAATTTATCTTCAGCAAACTTGATTGATGTTGTTTCCGGCTGGCTGTTACCTGCCTCATGGATAGCTTGGACAGCAGACAAGTCAGTATGAATTTTATAATTCGTATATGAGTTTCCAACTACACCTGTAATTGTTCCATTAAAAGTATCGCCTGTATTGACATTGAAGCTGCGTGCTGCAGTGCCATTTGGTTCCAGCCGGAATTGAATACGCTCCGGGTTAGTGTCTTGCTCAGTAAAGACAATTCCGCCATTTCTTGTATCCACTTCTGCACTTTGCAGCACGGTGACAAGATCGCCATATTCTTGAGGGGCTACTGCCTTAACATTCGTTACCGACACGCGCATGCCTTCAATACTTTCCCAGAAGTCGATTGCATCTTCCTGCGGATCGAAAACAGAGAACCCATCATTATCGATAACGGAGGGATTGAAAGATGCTTCATCAATGGTAAAGGCTTGCGGTAGCGTATTTCCTCGGCTTAGAATGGATACTTGTCCTCCCCGGTCGTTCCGTGCATTGATTTGTGTTGTAGTCAAATCTCCCGCATAACCATCGTATACATATTCTGAAACAGCACCTGTAACTGCTACTTTATCCCCAACCTTTATCTCATAGCCATTGGAGCCTGCATAAACGAGGATCCCCTCTGAAGTAAGAGGGTTATCATCTGCCTCTTCATCAGGTGTCTGGATTGTGAAGTACTGGGCACCCTTCAGCTCAAAAATATACGTGACAACGCCTTCAACTTCCTGAACAGTTTGATTAGCAAAAGGTGTCTTATGGCCTTCTCCTTGTATATCATGGATTCTGATTTTATCCGTTACTTCGTATTCAAATGTCTTTACTTCACTAAACCTCCCGTCTGCTGCTCTAACAACCGCCTTTAACACTGTATTTTGGTCAACTGTAATCGGAGCTTTGTATTCCTGGCCATTCTCTCTTGGATCTGAGCCGTCCATTGTATAATAAATTGTTGCATCAGCAGTCGTTGTTGATAGTTCTACATCTACTGACCCTACAATGACACCCCCTGTATGAGAAGCTGTTGCTGGACGCAGCACACTCGAATCCAGCTTAATATCCGCTGCAGAGCGAGGTAGAAGTTGATAGTCATTATTGTATTGTTGAATGATACCTGTAATTGATTCATAGGCGGCACCCACTTCTATTCCTAATAAGCCGCTCTCATCCCGCAGCACTTTTTGTACGCCATCTACTTCAATCGTAAAATTATTTGGCCCTCCAGATAGGACACTTACATCTTCAAGCTTCACCAATTTGGATTCATTGGCTTCATTCATTTGCTCACCGGTAATAACAGCAGGGTCAAGTGGTGTACCCGCAGCTTTTTGGTTAAGCGTTACATTCTGCAGCTGTAAAAGATTTCTATATTCTCCTAAAGTGCCCGTTAATGTAACCACATCACCAACAGCTGTATCTAACTTTTCGTATACTGTGATTGCAGCAGTCTCATCTTCCACTGTAAAGGTATTATTTAATTTTGCTGTTACTGTCCCCCTAATACTCACCGTTTCTCCGACTCCAGCCTGTCGTGCCTCCTGGATAGATAACGGCTGCGAAGGATTTTCGGGCTCTTCTTCCACTGGACTATGCTTCCCTAAATAATCGAAGGTATCAATAGGAAAGGCCTTCCATTGGTTAGCAATGTCAAATGTGTCTTCTGGATTTGTATCACCTGATGCAGAGATGCGCACAAGCGTTTTATTTTGAGAAGATACTTCCCCTTCGGTCCATGCCTCTCCTGGATCATACCCTAACTGTCCAAATGAATCGACAATCTCGCCGCCACGTTTCAGAAGCAAGACATCATCCCCGTTAAAATTGACTACAGCAGATGTCATATCCCCTTTCGTCCGTAGACTATCGTTTGACAATGAGTGAATGAGCACGAGCGTTTCTCCGTTTTTAAGGGTCATACCTTCAAATGTCTGTGTATTTTGAACCGTTGTTTTACCGTTTGTATATAGCTCTAATTGGTAATCTGATAAATCCACATCCTCGCCTGTCCCGTTATAAAGTTCGATTGCTTTATTATTGCTGCTTCCTTCCACATATTCTGAAATGAAGATATCGCCAGCACTTTCCGGTATGTCTATCACATCTTTGATGCGCCCCTCTATCATTGAAGGGATAGAATCTAAACTTACTAGATGATCACGGAAGTTCTCCCAATCGGATAGCCCTAAATCTATCACCCGTCCCTCATGATACGCTTTAGCAAATACATCAAAGCCATCTCCACCTTTGGCAGTGAAGGCATTTGTCGCCACAGAATATGTTTTGTTATCCTCAATGTCTGTAAAGCTGCCCCCCTGCTGCACTTGAATGGAAATGATACGCCCCCCTGCAGGCTTTGTACTGTCAAACCATACTTTAGCGCCCGCTACATGAAGGAATCCGCCATTTTCATTTGGGTAGGCAGATATACTATGTTCAAACGCAGCTTTAATTTCTGCCCCTGTCAAGCGCATAGTCGCAAGCGTATTACCGAACGGCAGTACAGTGATGACCTCGCCTACAGTAATCGGACCAGCGTCAATACCGTTGCGGATACCTCCACCATTTTGGAAGGCCATGACAACTTCGTCATCATACTGCCGTGCTTTTGCCAGCATTCCATCTGTAATGAGGTTTCCTAATACCGTTTCATTTTTACGCACACTCGGCTTTGTCAAATCGCCACCTGTACGAGGGTTGTCAAGAGGCTGATCTAGCGTTACCCCGATTTCAGTCTGCTGAAGTTCTTCTATTTTCTTTTGATAAGGCTTCAGAAGAACAGCTGCCTCCGGATCATCCTCATAATCTGCAGTAGCAATCAATTCTCCATCGTATTTTGTAATGACCCCTTTTTTATCAAAAGATACATCAAGCGAACCAACGTAATCTCCATATTGGTATGCCTGCACAATGACTGTTGGCTCTTGCCCTTCAGAGATTACTACTGGTTCTTCTAGCTTTGTATGTGAGTGACCACCAATAATGACATCAATGCCATCTACATGCTTTGCCAGTTGCTGGTCATTATCAATTTCTGCATTATCATCAAAACCGATATGTGTCACGGCCACAACTTTATTGACACCCATTTTCTCAAATTCATCCACCATTTTCTGAGCCTGTTCAATATAGTTTTTAAAGGCAATACTTCCTGGATTGGAGATTGTCGCCGTTTCTTCCGTAGTTAAGCCGAAGAAACCGATTTTCTGCCCTTTTACCTCTTTCACAATTCCTGTGTATATTTGCCCGTCTTTTGCATTTGTTTTTATTTTCGTATTAAATAAACCTTTAAAGATTGGATCATTTGAGAAATCTATATTTGAAGAAACAAAGGGGAATTTTGCTGCCTTAATAAAATTTACTAGTGCCCGGTGTCCTTCCTTTGAGGAACCTAAATCGAATTCATGGTTGCCGAATGTCATAACATCTACCTGTATCAGGTTCATGAATTTTACATCAGCCTGTCCTTTAAATTCATTAAAATACAATGTTCCCGAAAAGACATCTCCAGCATCTACTACTATTGTTTCTGGATTTTCCTCACGCTTTTCTTTTACAACCGAGACCCGCTTTGCCACCTGATCAAGATTTGCATGTGTATCATTTAAATGCAGGAACGATACGTCCACCGGTTTGTTTTGACCTTTGTCAGGCTTCGGACCTTTTCCAGGATGTTCTCCTTTATTCCCCTTACCAGGATTATTTGCAGGTCTTTCATTAGATGCACTAGGTTTATGCGCTTGGTAATTCAATGAATGATTCAGAGCAATTTTATACCGATCATACGCTGGCGCTTCGATTGGACCGCTAATAATCGACTTTGCTTCATTCGTCTTATAGCTTGGTACTTTATCTTCCTTTGCTGCTTCTGCATAGGCGGATCCTGCCGCCGGCACTACCATAGCCGCCACTCCAACTGTTAAAGCCTTAAATACCAATGTTCTCCCGGAATAGTTCATATAATTCTCCTTTTCGCTATCGTTTTCTAAAATAAATCCTTTGTCATAAAATTATCATTTCTAGCAGCCTTACACTATAGCGAAATATTCTTAAAATTGGGACTTGTAAAATAGATACAAGGGCGTCAAAAATATCCTTTTTTATACAAAAAACAGACCATTCATGAGAACTCATGAATGATCTGTTTTCACTTTTATTATAAGAACATACCAGCAATTGCAGCTGATAGTAATGAAGCAAGTGTACCTGCAAGAACTGCTTTTAATGCCAGCTTAGCAATTACAGAACGCTTGTCCGGTGCCATTCCGCCTAGACCGCCGATTAAAATCCCCATTGAACTCAAGTTTGCAAAACCGCAAAGGGCGAACGAAATAATAATTCCCGTCTTTTCCGTGAAGTCTCCAATCACAGGTCCAAAGTTGGAAAATGCAACGAACTCATTAAGGATTAATTTTTGTCCAATGAATGAACCTGCACGGACAGCTTCTTCCCATGGTACTCCGATAGCAAAGGCAAGCGGAGCAAATACGTAGCCGAGTATGCCTTCTAAAGTAATGTTTCCATAGCCAAACCAGCCGCCAATACCACCTAATATTCCATTAAGCAAGGCGATCAGAGCGATGAAAGCAATCAGCATCGCACCTACATTTGCCGCAAGTTTCAGGCCATCTGCAGCACCGTTCGCTGCAGCATCGATAACATTTGTCGATGTTTCATCCTTCTCCAGCTTGAAGTTTGTTTCATCTACTTCTTCTGTTTCAGGCACAATCAATTTCGCTAGTACCAATCCGGCCGGCGCCGCCATAAAGCTTGCTGCAAGTAAATATTCAAGTGGTACACCTAGTAGTGAATATCCTACTAATACTGAACCTGAAACAGATGCAAGACCACCTGTCATAACAGCAAACAGCTGGGACTTTGTCATCGTATTCAAGAACGGCCGAATTACTAACGGTGCTTCAGTTTGGCCAACGAAGATGTTAGCTGCTGCGTTAACAGATTCCGCTTGTGACGTTCCCAATACTTTTGATAGGAAACCACCAATAATTTTGATGATGATTTGCATGATTCCTAAATAATAAAGTACTGATATTAAAGATGAGAAGAAAATAATAATTGTTAATACACTCATCGCAAATACAAAACCAACTTTGTCAGCGTTTGCCAGCCCGCCGAATACGAAATCAACACCTTCAAACGCATAGTTTACTAAATTTTGGACACCGTTAGATAGCTGCATGAGCTTTTCACGCCCGAATTCCCATTTCAATACGATAAACGCAAATAAAAGCTGAATTGCCAATCCAGATAATACAATGCGCCATTGAATTGCTTTGCGGTTTGCCGAAAAGGCGAACCCGATTCCAAGAACGACTAAAATACCGATGATTCCCCAAATCAAATGCATATTTACACCTACTCTTATATATTTGAAACCCTTTTCATTTCCATCTATTGACATTCGACAACGGACAACAGACGACTTACAACGTATGTTATCAAAACAGAAATTTGTTGTAAATTGATAGTAAATTCTAAAATTTTTATTATTGCCGAATATTCAATCCTTACTTCATTTCCTTTCATATTTTATAACCTGTATTATTTTCTAGAATTTTTTCTGTTAAAACGAGAAATTAAGTGTTTAAAAGAGAAAACGACAGCCGCCAAATCGCGCTGTCGTTTCAGAACAATACCCTATATATTGGAAGATCCTGAAAGAAAAGAAGATCATGATTCTTTTTCCGCCTTCCTTTATTTTGGACATTTTTTGTCCAACTTGTGAATTATTTTATTGGACGAATTTTGTCCCTTTGCGTTGATTTGCGTCCCACAATACTATCCTCATTCTTCCATAAAATCATATGGCGATATATCTTTCATACCAATCATCGGGTGAATATGAGGTGCTGTTTCTGCATTCAAAATTTTCGGCTGATCTTGTTCAGTTTTAGTTTCATTTATATCCGGGCGCTTTTCTTCAATCTCCTTTTCAGGAGCATTCACAAGCTCCTCTATTTCCATTGGGTTGAGCCTTGCTCTTAAACTTGTCAGGCGTGCTAAATCATCTGTTTTAGAAAGGCCCTGTGCCAAGACATCCGGTTCCCCACATAAAATCAGGAAGTTTTTCGCCCGCGTAATTCCTGTATAAAGCAGGTTGCGTCGCAGCATTTTTGCATAGCCCCGGACTACCGGCATAATTACCGTTTGGAACTCTGACCCTTGCGATTTATGGATGGAACAGCAATAGGCTAGCGTGATCTGGTTGAGATCTGCCCGCTGATAAGTAACTTCAATCCCCTCAAAATTAACTACGAGAAGATCCTGCTTTTCAATCGTTTCCTTCGCTTTAATAATAGCTATTACTTCCCCCATATCTCCATTAAACACATTACTTTCTGGTTGATTGACAAGTTGCAGTACCTTATCGCCAATACGGAAAATGGTATCGCCAAATACAAGCTCTTTTCTTGTGCCGTCATTTGGATTCACAAGCTCCTGTATTTGCTTGTTCAGTGCATCAATTCCGGCAGGTCCTTTATACATCGGTGCCAATACCTGCACATCCCGGATTGTCTGCCCTTTACTGACTGCGCTTTTAACAATCTGTGTAATGACATTGGCAACTTGATCAGAGCCTGCCTTTATAAAGGAGCGGTCACTCGTCTTTGCTGTTAATGTATCAGGGACAACACCCTTTTTGATTTGATGGGCAATCTCAATGATTGTTGAGCCCTCTGCCTGTCTATATACATCTGTTAACTCAACAGTAGGCAGCTGCTTAGACGCAAGGAGATCCTTCAGCACCTGGCCTGGTCCTACAGGAGGCAGCTGGTCTTGGTCTCCGACAAACACAATTTGCACATCTTCAGGCAGACTTTTCATTAATTGATGGGCAAGCCATGTATCAACCATGGACATCTCATCAATAATCACGAGCCTGCCTGTAATCTCTCGGCTTGTCTCTTCATCCTTATCTTCTTGGCCTGTAAACCCAAGTAAACGGTGAATAGTCATAGCTGGCAGCTCGGTAGATTCTGCAAGCCGTTTTGCTGCCCTTCCGGTTGGAGCCGCAAGAACAATTGGAAACGGTTCTTCCTTCTGGGCATAATATTTGGGATCAAGTGACAAGCCATGCAATTCTGCATATACTTCTACCAGCCCTTTAATAACCGTCGTTTTTCCAGTGCCTGGTCCCCCGGTCAAAATCATAACAGCTGAGTTCAATGCTGTTTCAATCGCCTGAGCCTGTGTTGGGGCATATGTAACGTCATAGCGCTCCTCTACTTCACCAATCGCTTTTCTAATTTCATCTTTTGAAAAATGCGTTTGTTTTTTATTTTCCTTTATTAACTCTAGGATTTTTGAGGCAATGCCTACTTCACTAAAATAGAGGGACGGAAGATAGAGTCTTGTCTCTTCCCCGCAGATTTTGCTTTCTTCCCGCATTTCAATACAAGCTTTGGAAATGGCTTCATATGGGATTTCCACTCGCTGACTCTGCTCCAGCATATCCTTTACATGAGGCAGTACTTGCTCTGCATCTAAATAGACATGACCCTCAGATAAAGCCGCATGAGTTAAAACATGAAGAACCGCCGCCTTAATTCTGTCTGGATGGTTACCGGTAATACCGAGCTTCGAGCCCAGCTCATCAGCTCTCCCAAAGCCCACACCCTCTACATCTTCAATAAGCCGGTAAGGGTTTTCCGTGAGCATAGGAATTGTTTCCTCCCGGTATACCTGGTAAATTTTCATACCAAGCTGGGGACCGAACCCCCAGTCATTTAACTGGATCATTACGCGCTGCAAACCAAGGTTTTGCTCTACTGCCGCGCGTATTTGTGACTTTTTATCACTTGAAAGCCGCGGTACTGCATCCAATGCCTCTGGGTCTTCCAAAATCTTTTGCAATGCATGAATTCCTAACTTTTCAACGATTACTTCTGCCGTTTTTCGCCCTATCCCCGGAAAAAGATCACTGGATAGATAATGAATGATACCTGTCTCAGTAGCTGGGACTTCTTTTTGGAATGTCTCTACCTGAAATTGCAGCCCGTACTTTGGGTGGGATTTCATAATTCCGGTAAAACGATATATTTCATCTTCCGTTAATGGAGGTAAATACCCAACAACAATAATTTCCTTTTCTTTATATTCAATATTGGTTTCCTGAATTTGAACCCGGACAATCGAGTACATATTGGATGGATTATGGAAAATGGACACGATAGGCCTGCCCAGAATAAACAGTTTATTCACTTCAAACAAATCGAGGTTTTCGGCCACCCGACTTCACCCCTTTACATCAATTCGTACAACTATTCTATCATAGGACATGCAGAGTGTCCTTGAAATTTGATGGTTTCTTGGCGTTTGAATTAATTGTTCACTGTTCATAATTGAACAATGCTATGATAGAAACAAAATAATATGACAAAAGAGGTGAAAGAGCATGCAGTTTCGTCCTTGCATTGACCTGCATGATGGAAAGGTCAAGCAGATTGTCGGCAGCACGCTAGGACATCAAAATGTTGATGTAGTTGAAAATTTCACATCTGAACACGAAGCATCTTATTTTGCCTCGATGTTTGCAAAAAGCGGGCTTACAGGCGGACATGTCATTATGCTTGGTCCGGGAAATGAACAAGCAGCATTGTCTGCTCTGCATACATACCCTGGTGGCTTACAAGTTGGCGGTGGTATAACAGCACAAAATGCCCGCCACTATTTAGATGCGGGCGCCTCCCACGTGATTGTCACATCGTATATTTTTCATGACGGCATACTTGACATGGAGCGCCTTGGAAGACTTGTGGAAGCAGTAGGCAAGGAAAGGCTTGTCATTGATTTAAGCTGCCGTAAGCGAGAAGGAAAATGGTTCGTTGTTACAGATAAATGGACTAAATTTAGCGATTTCGAAGTAAATGCGGCTTCCATTCAAATGATTGAGCAGTACTGTGATGAGCTGTTAATCCATGCAGTTGATGTAGAAGGAAAACGCAGCGGGATGCAGGAAGAACTTGTTATTGATTTGGCCAATTGGACAACAATTCCTACGACCTATGCAGGTGGCGTTCGTTCTCTTGAAGATTTAAGGAAGTTCGAGCAGCTGGGGCAAGGGAAGCTTCATGTTACGATTGGAAGCGCACTTGATATTTTCGGAGGGGACTTGCACTATAACGAGGTCGTATCCCATTGTAAATAATGCAGTGAGCTATGCGAAAAAGGATTGTAAAAGCACCATGCTTTCACAATCCTTTTCAGTTTTTGCAGCAGAAGGCTGCCAATTGTATAGTATCAAGGTAAAAACCCCCGGGGCTATTACTGCGGGATAAAATATTGATTTATCGGCCGCCCTATGCCGCCATATTGAACATCTACTTTAATGAGCTGCCTCTTTTCCATAAAGTCCAGATAGCGTCTTGCCGTTACCCGTGCAACCCCGATTGCTGCCGCCACTTCATCCGCTGAGGCCCCATCCTTGCATTGTTTCAGATAGGCTGACACCTTATCAAGTGTTGAGCGGTTGAATCCTTTTGGCAATTCCAGCTCCAGTTCAGGCTGCGATTCTACTTTTTCCTCTACCCGTCCTTTCCGGATAAGTGCATCTAGTTCCTGCTGGGTCATATCTTCAACACTCTGTGTTTTCTGTTTAAATTGGCGGTAGTTTTCTAGTGTCTGCTGCATTCTTTCAAATGTAAAAGGCTTCATAATATAATCATATACACCTAGATGGAGTATATTCTGAATGGTAGGCATATCATTAGCCGCTGTTACTGAAATGACATCAACGTTCAGCATTTCTCCGCGTATTTGGCGCAGTGTTTCTAGACCGTCCTGCTCCGGCATAAAAATATCCATTAATACTACATCCGGCTTCAGCTCTTTGATTTTCTCAAAGCCGATTACCCCATTCGCTGCTGTTCCTACAATCTCATATCCTTCGATTCGCTCTATGAATTGACGATTGACCTCTCTAACCATAGGATCATC
The DNA here is from genome assembly GCA_031181585.1 of Lysinibacillus sp. GTDB lineage: Bacteria > Bacillota > Bacilli > Bacillales_A > Planococcaceae > Lysinibacillus_B. The sequence continues at coordinate 16,587 of JAPSKP010000016.1, read as the reverse complement.
TTCTATCAGCAGGATTTTAATAACCTCCATTTTGCTCATCTCCTAATTCAAATAATAGTAAAAAGCTTGTTCCTTTTCCTTCTTCGCTTGATACCTCGATTGTTCCGCGCCCTTTTTTAACAATTTCATCTATTAAGTACAAGCCGATTCCCCGGTTTTCCTTAGCCTTTGTAGAAAAGCCATTTTCAAACATACGTTTCTTTACTTCCTCGCTCATCCCGCTTCCATTATCTGTTACTAAAATAGCGAGCACATCGTCATGTTCGTCCACTGAAATAGTAATAAGCTTTTCAGTTCTCGCTGTCCCTTGGAGTGCATCAAATGCATTTTCAATTAGATTCCCGAAAAGCACGACAAAATCATGCTGATCTAAAAATTTCGGGAAGCGGGTAAAATGGCTTTCTTGATCTATTTCCACAGTAATTCCGAGCTCTTTCCCGCGCCCCACCTTACTGAGCAGCAAACCTGATAAATTTTCATTTTTAAATCGTTCATTCAAAAATCGAATGAGAGAGGCTTCATCTGCCTGCACTTCTGTTAAATATTTAAGCGCCTGTGTTGTATGCCCAAGCTGCAAAAGACCAGTAATTGTATGAAGCTTATTTTTATGTTCATGCGTCTGTACACGAAGCGCCTGGACAAAAGCCCTCACTCCTGTTAATTCCTCTGCGAGCCGTTTTACCTCTGTCAGATCCTTAAAAATGGCAACTGCGCCGGCATTTTTCCCCTTTACTTGAATCGGGATGCGCGTACTCATAATGCTGCGCCGATTAATATAAATTTCCTGATTATAAATCGGCTTACCACTTTCCACAATTTCCGGTAATCTTGTATCGGGCAGCACCTCATAGATTTTTCGTCCTATATACTTGGCATTATCTCCTTCCACACCAAGAATAAAGCCGGCCTTCTGATTGAAAATGGTGATATTCATCTGATTATCAACAGCAATGATTCCTTCATGCATGGCGTTGAATGTCTCCTGTCTCTCCACATACATTTGAGAAATCTCCTCAGGCTCCAACCCAAACATTTGCTTTTTAATATGGTGTCCCAACATAAGTGCTCCCCACATACTAAAAAGCACAGAAAATAAAATTGTAATAATGATCTCTGAAGCATAATCGTGGAAAATTTTGGACAGCGTAGGCATCGGGTACCCGACAATTACGACACCAATCTGCTTCTTGTCTTCATTTAATACAGGAACGAACGCCCGTATCATTGTTCCAAGCTCACCTTCCGCATTTGAAATATAATAATGCTCACTAAATGCAGCATTTACATCTTCGGAAGCACTCTTTTTTCCTAATTCAGCAGATGAAGGATGAGAATACTTCACACGGTCCATATTTAGGACGACGATATATTCTGCTTTATTAATAACACGTATTTCTTCAACAATATGGTTCACCGCCTGGATCGCCTCGTCCTGGTCATCGTTCATTAACTGGTTGGTTAGCTCCGGCATATTAGAAACCGTTCTGGCAATAAGCATCGCTCGCTGTCCAAAGTCTTGCTCCTGTTCACTCAACAAGCTTCCAATGACAAATACGCCACCGATGAAAAAAGAAAAGGCGATGATGAAGAAGGTCATAAGCAGTATTTTCGTATTCATTTTTAATCTTCGCATCAATCTCTCTCCTTTTTTTCTCGCTCAATGCACGTTATACTCTTAAATAAAATAAGTCGAAAATATGGTGGTATATATGAAATATTTTTTTACAGGTGCCTTTTTAATACTCGTCCTGCTGATCTCCTTTTTCGGCTATAAGCAAAATGTTGTAGATGTCTCCTCACTCCCGTATGATGATGAACAAAATGGCCTTAGCGACCAAATAATCATTCATTTCAGCCATGTAGTGGCAGAAAACACACCAAAGGGGCTTGCAGCTATAAAATTTGCTGAACTAGTCAAAGAAAAAACAAACGGACGCGTTATTGTCCAAGTGTATCCAAACGGCATTTTATATAATGACAAAAACGAGATGGAGGCCTTACAAAATAATGATATACAAATGATTGCTCCTACCTTCTCAAAAATGACATCTTATTTGCCCACTTGGCAGATATTGGACCTTCCTTTTATCATTGAAACAGATAAACAGCTTCAGGATGTTTTGACTGGTCCCTTAAAAGGCCAGCTTCTCGCTGAATTGGACGAATTGAATATCAAGGGGTTGGATTTTTGGAGCAATGGCTTCAAACAGATTGCATCGAATGATTTTCCCGTACAAGATGTTGAAGATTTTCAATCACTTCGTGTCCGAGTAATGGCCAGTGACCTTATCAGCAAGCAGTTTTCGCTGCTGGGCTCTACACCGATTATAACGACATTTGATGATGTGTATTATGAAATCGAAAAGAAAAACATTCAGGCCCAGGAAAATACGATTTCTAATCTATATTCAAAAGGCTTCCATAAGTACGAAAAGTATATTACTCTTTCTAATCATGGCATTATGGGCTATGCTGTCATGATGAATGAATCATTTTGGAATGATTTAGATGACGAGCTCCAGCAGCATATATTAGATGCCCTGCAGGAAATGAGTGACTGGCAGTTCGAAATGAGCATTGCCATGAACAAATCAGGTCAGCAGGAGCTCCGTGCTTTGCCAAATGTATTTCTTTCCCCTCTTTCAGCCGCCCAGAAAAGCGCCTGGAAGGAGAGAGTAACACCTATTTATGATACTTACAAAAATGAAGTCAGTGATTCATATTATAAATTATTAATAGAAGAAGTGAATAGAAGCAATTAAACAAAATGAACAAAACTACACTTTTCGTCGGAAAGTGTAGTTTTTTAATATGAATACATACTTGTATTATAACAAAATAATAACTGCAAATGGCGTTACATAACAGTTTAATGGTTGATATATCAACATTTCTACAAAAAAACGAAACAATTGGACAAAATAAACGTTATGTTTTTTAAAAACTAAATCTTTTATTCTGAAAACTATACGCTATGATATTCCCATGAAAGCGATAACAAAATAGAAAATTCAAAACAAAATGTTGAAAAGGAGTATAGACATATGAAATGGCTTAAAAATTTAACTGTCCAAGTAATCCTCGCCATCATTCTCGGTATCGTTGTCGGGGCAATTTGGCCAGAGTTCGGTGCAAGCTTAAAAATCTTGGCCGACATGTTTATTAAATTGATTAAGATGTTAATCGGACCAATTATCTTCCTGACTGTTGTCATCGGAATCGGCGGCATGGGCGATATGAAGAAGCTTGGTAAAATCGGAGGAAAAGCATTGCTTTACTTCGAAATTGTATCGACAATTGCTCTTGCAATTGGTATTGTCGTAGCCGTATTAATTAATGCGGGTTCCGGTATAGACACTTCACAAGCGCAGAATGCTGATATTTCCCAATATACGCAAGCAGCTGATGAAAACTCTGAAAAAGGCCTAATGGACTTTGTGTACAGTATTATTCCTGAAAACTTTGTCGGTTCATTAGCAAACGGCGACTTACTGCCAATTCTTTTCTCTGCCATCCTATTCGGGGTAGCTGCAGCAATGCTTGGGGAAAAGTCCAAACCTGTCATTACATTCTTTGAGCAAGTATCTGAAATCTTCTTTAAAATTGTTGGAATCGTCATGAAAGTTTCTCCAATCGGGGCTTTCGGTGCGATGGCTTACACAATTGGTAATTTTGGTTTGGGTTCTTTAAAGTCATTAGGTTTATTAATGTTTGCAGTATACTTAACAATGTTCTTATTCGTCGTAATTATTTTAGGGCTGATTGCTCGTTACTTCGGATTCAACATTCTGAAGTTTATCGGCTACATTAAAGATGAAATTTTCCTAGTAATCGGTACATCTTCTTCTGAATCTGCCCTTCCATCGATGATGCGTAAATTAGAAGGGCTGGGCTGTTCAAAACAAGTAGTGGGACTTGTCGTACCGACTGGTTACTCCTTTAACTTAGATGGTACTTCTATCTACTTATCTATGGCGGCATTATTCATTGCCCAAGCATATGGTGTCGACTTATCTTGGGTTGAAATTCTTACACTTCTTGGAATATTGATGGTTACATCAAAGGGTGCTGCCGGAGTAACGGGTTCTGGTTTCATCACATTGGCAGCAACGCTTGCAGCCTTCCCTATGGTGCCTGTTGAAGGGATTGCATTACTAATCGGTGTTGACCGCTTCATGTCTGAAGCACGTGCCGTAACAAACCTAATCGGTAACGGTGTAGCATGTGTTGTTGTTTCTAAATCGGAGAAAGAATTTGAAGGTACAGAAGCAGCGGATGCAATTGCAGTAAAATAGCAGCGAACTAGCGGAAATGGGACGATCCATTCCGCTAGTTTTTTATTTTGAAGCAGCCGGCTGCTTCAAGAAGACGATTTTTATTCATTTGATTTTAGAAATATACTTAAAAAGGCCCTAGTTAAAAATATAAAGAAATCAGGCAGTCAATAATTCTTACTCTTTTCTATCTACTCCCTATCCTTCAAAAAACCACTAGAATCCCCTTTTCATCTCCTTCACTTCCCTTTCTTAAACTTTTTTCAGGCAATACTTGAAATGTTCCGCTTTGAGAAGTATGGTGAGAAGAGTAGTCCTTGTCATACTTATTTGCTCTTACGTAAAAGTGAAAAGGAGCGTATACTTATTTTTTATTAATTATTAACGGGGAGATTTTATGCAAATCAAGAAGCCAAAATATCAAATTATCGCCGAGGATATCGCATCAAAAATTGTAGAAAAGAAATACATTACCGGTGAAAAAATTTATGCTCGCTCCATCATCGCCTCACAATACGGGGTTTCTGCTGAAACAGCGAGACGAGCGATTGCAATGCTGCAGGATCTGGAAATTGTAGAAGCAACAAAAGGAAGTGGTGTCGTGATCACCTCCTATGATAACGCTGTGAAATTCGTTCATCAAAATGAAGGAGTCCAGTCCATCCGAGAGCTCCAGGTTAATATTAAAGGTATACTCGAGCATCAGGAGGCAGAACTGGCAAACTTGCATGATCTAGTCAGTGAGCTGGTGAATCGGACAAGCCGCTTCAAGGCGATCAATCCATTCATTCCCTATCAGCTTGAAATTACCGAGACATGCCCTTTTCTTGAAAAAACCATTAGTGAAATTAACTTTTGGCAGCATACAGGAGCGACTATTGTAGCAATCCGCAAGGGCAGCGATCTCCTGTTATCTCCAGGACCCTACGCTGCACTCGATAAAGGGAATATCATCTATTTCATTGGGGATGATGATTGCCTCATTAAAGCAGAACAGTTTTTAAAACTTTAAACATACATTAACGCCTAAACAGCAGATTTTTCTGCTTCGTTTAGGTTTTTTTCTATTTTTGTACATGAAAAACTACCTGCTTCATTTGACATAAGTAACAACTCTTTGTTAACATTAAGTTGTTACTTTTTCTGTATAACAAAAAAGAGAGATTAATTGATTTAAATGAGGAAGTGAGAAAATGAAGGAAAAAATACGTGTAGAACACGTTATCAAAATCTTCGGCCGTAACCAGCAAAAAGCGCTGAAACTGGTGGAACAGCACAAAAGTAAAACAGAGATTTTACAAGAAACCGGTGCTACTGTTGGTGTATATGATGCAAATTTCACTGTCAATGAAGGCGAAATTTTTGTCATTATGGGGCTGTCCGGGAGTGGTAAATCAACATTGATTCGTTTATTGAATCGCTTGATTACGCCAACAAGCGGAAAGATATATATTGATGACATTGATATTACCAAGGCGAAAAAACAGGATTTACAAATGGTTCGCCGACAAAAAATGAGTATGGTTTTTCAAAACTTCGCTCTATTTCCCCATCGTACTATCCTAGAAAACACCGAGTATGGCCTAGAAATTCGCGGCATGTCAAAGGAACAGCGAATTGAAAAGGCAGAACAGGCTTTACAAAACGCAGGGCTCCTTGTTTATAAGGACCAATACCCTCACCAATTATCTGGAGGAATGCAGCAACGGGTTGGATTAGCTCGTGCGCTAGCCAATGACCCTGAAATCCTCTTAATGGATGAAGCATTTTCCGCTCTTGATCCACTTATTCGTAAAGATATGCAAGATGAATTGCTGGAACTTCAGGCAAATGTTAAGAAGACAATCGTTTTTATCACCCACGATTTGAACGAAGCACTTCGGATTGGTGACCGTATTGCCATTATGAAAGATGGGCAGATTATGCAAATCGGTACTGGGGAGGAAATTCTTACAAATCCCGCGAATAATTATATCCGAACATTCCTCGAAGATGTCGACCGTTCGAAAGTACTGACTGCCGAGAGTGCCATGGTACGCCCTATTACTATCAATACAGAGCATGACGGACCGAAAGTCGCCCTTCAGCGAATGCGGGAAGAAGAGGTAAGTGTACTATTGGCCACAAACCGTCAAAAGCAATTCCTCGGTTATATTACTGCGGATGATGCACTAAAAGCTGCTAAGGATGGAGTAACGTCCATTACTTCCTATATTCGTACAGATATGCCGACAGTTGAGCCTGCTACATTATTGCAGGATTTATTATCAACAATTTCTGACAGCCCAACTCCAATTGCGGTTGTCGAAGATCACCGATTACGAGGTATCTTAATACGCGGAGTCGTGCTTGAAGCGCTCTCCTCTTCAACACAAGAGGGGGTGAACATAAATGAGTAGTTTCTTAGATAACATGCCGAAGCTCCCGATTTCTTCCTGGGTGGAAGACGGGATGGACTGGGTAACAGATACATTCTCAGGTCTCTTTAAAATGATTCAATCCGGTGGAGAAAGCATGATGGATGGAATTACAGATGGTTTATTATTTATTCCGCCGGTTTTATTCATTCTGATCATCGCTGTTTTGGCATTTTTCGTTACTGGAAAGAAATTTGGTTTGGCTCTTTTTTCTCTTATCGGTCTGCTGTTCATATACAACCAGGGCCTATGGGATGAGTTGATGAACACTTTCACCCTCGTTCTTTTCTCCAGTGTTATCGCGATCATCCTCGGCGTTCCAATTGGAATCTTGATGTCCAAAAGTACAGCTGTTGAAAATATCGTAAAACCGATTCTCGACTTCATGCAGACGATGCCTGGTTTTGTTTATTTGATTCCAGCCGTTGCCTTTTTCGGAATCGGTGTTGTTCCAGGGGTTTTTGCTTCGGTCATCTTTGCCCTGCCCCCTACTGTGCGTTTTACTAATTTGGGGATTCGTCAGGTGCCAACAGATTTAATTGAAGCAGCTGATTCTTATGGTAGTACAGGAGCACAAAAACTCATGAAAGTGGAACTGCCGATCGCGAAATCTACTATTATGGCTGGTATCAACCAAACAGTATTACTATCATTATCGATGGTCGTTATTGCTTCCATGATTGGTGCTCCTGGTCTTGGCCGTGAAGTTCTTTCTGCGCTGCAGCGAGCACAAGTCGGTAATGGTTTTGTCGCCGGCCTAAGCTTAGTAATTTTTGCGATCATCGTCGATCGCTTAACTCAAAGCTTTAATAAACAAAATAGGTAGGAGTGGTATTTATGTTCAAAAAATCAAAGTATACATTAGGCGCAGCTGCTTTAGGTGCAGCACTTATTTTAGGTGCATGCGGGGATGACAACAAAGAGTCAGCTGACAAGGAAGACTTAGGAGATATCAATCTTGCCTATGTAGAATGGGATTCAGAAGTAGCCTCTACTCATGTCATCGGAAAAGTATTAGAAGATATCGGCTATGATGTAACTCTTACACCTCTAGATAATGCGATTATGTGGCAGGCTGTTTCAAAGGGTGAGGCGGATGCAATGGTAGCCGGCTGGTTACCTGGTACACATGGTGCCCAATTTGAGGAATACGGTTCTTCAATGGAACATCTAGGTGAAAACCTCAACGGCGCTAAAATCGGGCTTGTTGTTCCAACTTATATGGACGTATCCTCCATCGCTGATTTAAGCGATCAGGCCTCTTCTACAATTACAGGAATTGAGCCTGGAGCAGGTATTATGAGTGCAACAGAAACTGCTTTAGAAGCTTACCCGAATCTTAAAAATTGGAATCTCCTTCCATCATCTTCAGGTGCCATGACTGTTGCTTTAAGCCAGGCCATTGCGAATGAAGAAGAAATCGTTATAACTGGCTGGTCTCCACACTGGAAATTCGCCTCTTATGATTTAAAATATTTAGATGATCCAGAAGGCGTTTTTGGCGGTGAGGAATCAATTAATACATTTGCCCGTGAAGGTCTAAAAGAGGAGAAACCAGAAGCTCACAAAGTGCTTGATGCCTTCTACTGGACTACAGAAGATATGGAACAAGTGATGCTCGACATTAATGAAGGAGCTTCTCCTGAAGATGCTGCAGCAAAATGGGTTGAAGAAAACCAAGATAAAGTTGATGAATGGACAAAAGATGTAAAATAGTCGCATAAACTGCTGTGACGGCAAAAAGCACGGAGATGATAAAAACATCTCTGTGTTTTTTTTTTTGGAAAAAATATTATACCTCTGCCGGCTATTAAGGATATCGCAGCCATAAAAACCCTTCTAAAAGAAAATGATTATTCTGACCTAAAAGGCTGCATCATCATCGGAGACCAAGACCCCTTTTACAAGAACAGCCTTGAACTTCATAAGCTTCTTGAGGCAAATCATATACATTGTAAATTAATGGTGAAAAAGACTAGGACACTTTTTCCCTGAGAACTTTCCAGAACTGCTGTCAGATGGGGTAAGATATCCATAGATAATAGAAAAAGGAGCTTGCGTATTTCAAGCTCCTTTAGCATTCTTCCAGTGAGGTGTTACGCATGTAGTATATGCTGCTCCTTTAAATATGCTGTTTTAAAAATCCACTAAAATGAAGAATCATTTGTTCAGTATGAAAGCCAGTTTCTATCACATAAAGACTCATTTAGCTTGTATTAAGGCTCTATCCTGAAATGATACTGTTTAAACCGAAGATTTCTTCACTCATTAAAATCAATTATTTCAAACTTTCTTCTAGTTACTGATCATTAAAAAATAACCTCGTGCAACTTAACGTGCACGAGGTGTATTAATAACCTTTTGGACAAAGAGCCTTCAAAACACTGCTCAGTTGTTAGAAGAATAAATTTAAAATTACATAGAAGATTGCTGCCATCAATGCAGAAATCGGAATTGTAATAATCCACGTTAACACCATTTTACGTGCAACTCCCCATCGCACACCTTTCACACGCTGTGCAGCTCCTACACCCATGATAGCCGAGGAAATAACATGTGTTGTCGATACAGGAAGCGCTATCAATGTAGCACCGAAGATAACAGATGCTGAAGAAAGATCGGCAGCCGCACCGTTGATTGGACGGATTTTCATAATTTTACCGCCGACTGTTTTAATGATTTTATAGCCGCCTACCGATGTACCAAGACCCATTGCCAAGGCACAAGCAAAGCGTACCCAATCTTGCACTTCATCCCCAGATTGCATGCCTGCTGCGATAAGAGCCATTGTAATAATCCCCATTGCTTTTTGCGCATCGTTTGTACCGTGTGTAAACGCTTGAAGTGCCGCTGTTCCCACCTGCACAGTACGGAAGCCTTTATTTGTTTTATAAAGAGGCATGTTCTTGAATAAAAATTTAAATAGTGTCATCATACAGAAACCTACCGCCAACGCAATGAATGGCGACAGTAGTAATGCCTGCAAAATCTTTAAGAATCCTTCATAATTTAAAATACCGAAACCTGCAGCCCCAATCGCTGCACCAGCGATCGAACCGATTAATGTATGGGATGAACTTGAAGGAATCCCATAATACCACGTAAGAAGGTTCCACGTAATAGCCGAGCAAAGTGCTGCCAAGATGACAACAGAACCCGTTACATCCCCTTCAAAGGCGTTTAACGAAAACGGATCAACAATATCACTCGCGATTGCTTTTGCTACCCCTACGAATGTTAGTGCTCCGATAAAGTTCATGACAGCTGCCATAAGGACAGCCACACGCGGCTTTAATGCGCGTGTTGATACTGATGTTGCAATTGCATTCGCCGTATCATGGAAACCATTAATGAAGTCGAATGCCAGTGCAAAGATTACAACTAAGATGGTAATGAGTAATATTGTATCCATATTTCAAGTCTCCTACTAATTAGGCGTTACGCATAATGATTGTTTCAATCGTGTTTGCGACATTTTGACAGTGGTCAGCGATTTCTTCTAATTGCTCATATAGGTCCTTGAATTTGATTAGACGAATCGGATCTTTTTCATTCAGGAATAATTGCTTAATGGATGAACGCAGTACTTCATCACATTGACGTTCATAATCCTTTACAAGAATAGCGTGCTGACGCATACCAACTAAATCTTTCTTATTTAAAAGCTCCATTGCTTTTATAATTTCATCTGCTGATTTCGTAATATATCCTAGGAAATCACGCATTGATTGATCGACCTCTGTAAAGGAGAACATCTCGAAATGTGCGATACACCCTTCCGTGCCATCAAGAATATCATCCATACGAATTGCAAGTGCCAAAATGTCCTCACGCTCGATAGGTGTCATAAATGATTTATTTAACATAACGATTAGTTCGTGTATTAATTTGTCCCCAGCAGTTTCATATTCTTTCATTTTGATGCTGACTTCTTTTAAATCAGTCACTGTAATAATGCGGGAATCATTGGCATAGTGAACAGCCTCGCGTACGTTTTCAGCGATTTTATATAGTGCTGAGAAGAAAGGGTCTTGCTTTTTTGAACTAAACATGGAATTGCCTCCGTCTATATATAAGTATAGTTAATTGCATTTGTTTGCCGCAATCATCATAACAATATCTTAAAAGAAAAGGTATTGTTTTCAACCCTTGCGATACAATCTTTACAATCATGTAACACAATATAATGGTCATTTATTTAGCCAATAACAGGTTGATTACCAGTTTTTCTTTTCTCCATCTTTTAACTTCCAGTATCCAGTCTTGATTTATCAAGCATTTCCAGCAATGATTTCAACATCTAATTTCCAGAAAGCTATTCCACGCCTTTAATTAGCGAAATATTATGTCTATTTAATTGTTAAGGAATTGTAAAGGCGACTTTTCTATATAAAAAGGATGCCCAAAAGACTATCGCTTCTAGACATCCCATTCTTTGTTATATTTAGATGTTCTTCCATGGTAACTTCGCTAATTTAAATAGCCTTACGTTTGTTTACCAGTCATTTATATCAGGTGTTTCTTTACAATATCAATTTTGACGCTGACAAAGCATGTCATAAATATAACGCGCTTGGTCAAATTCAGGCGTTATTGTGTAGGCCTGCTTCAAATGATATTTAGCATCATTGATTTTATCAGTCGAAACAGCATACAGGACACCAAGATTATAATGTGCATCTGCATTATTTAGATCATGCTCGATGACATACTCCAATTCCGGTTTTGCATGCTCAAACATTTCAAGTGTACAAAGTAAAATCCCGTATGACAGACGGATTTCTAAATCATCGGGTGCTAGCTCTGCTGCTCGTTGCATATAAGGTAACGCTAAGGAATGATTTCCTTCACGCTCAAAGCTCTTAGCGAGCATAAAGTATGCATCTGCGCCTTCAATACCATGTTCAATTGATTTTTGATATAGCTTGGCTGCTTCAATAAAACGCTCTGCATTATAATATAGGTTTGCCAGCCCGTAATAAGCAGTAGCAGCTTTTTCATCTACTGTAATCGCTTTTTGAAAGAAGCGTTCCGCTCTCTCCACATCATTTAACGTAGCAAGCAGATTACCAAAGTTTACATAGCCTACAGCATCATTCGGATTTTGCTCAATGGCGTCATTAAAGGCTTGCGCGGCATCCTCATATCTTTTTTCCTGAAACGCCTTAATTCCAATTTCATTATAATCCAAGATCATATTGCTTCACCTCATAAAGATAGGCGACCGGGGCCGCCTATTCGTTATCCTACATATGTTAGTTTTTCATTGTTTTTGATGACTTCATCAATTGTACCGCCGCCTAGGCAAACATCGCCATCATACAGGACGACAGCCTGCCCTGGTGTAATTGCACGCTGTGGTTCAGCAAATGTAATAAGCGCTGTTCCATCCTCACGCATTTCCACTTCGACAGGAGAATCTGTCTGACGGTAACGGAATTTGGCTGTACAGCTGAACTTCGCCGGCTTTGGGCGATCAGATGTAAAGCCTATTTTCACAGCTGTTAGTGCCTCGGAATACAATTTTTCATGGTGGAAACCTTGTCCTACGTATAGTACATTACGTTCCAAATCTTTCCCAAGGACAAACCAAGGTTCTCCGTCCCCTCCAATACCAAGTCCATGGCGTTGGCCAAGTGTATAGTACATCAATCCATCATGACGGCCTTTCACTTCTCCATCAAATGTTTCCATATTCCCAGGTTGTGCCGGTAAATACTGGCTCAAAAATTCTTTGAAATTCCGTTCACCGATGAAGCAGATTCCTGTTGAATCCTTTTTCTTTGCCGTTGCAAGGCCAGCCTCAGCTGCAATTTCACGAACTTTTGACTTTTCGATATTGCCGATCGGGAACATGACATGTTTCAGCTGCTCCTGCGATAGCTGATTCAGGAAGTATGTTTGGTCTTTATTATTGTCAACACCACGAAGCATAACAATTTCACCGTCACGCTCTTCAACACGCGCATAGTGGCCAGTTGCTAAATAGTCCGCACCGAGGTTCATCGCATGCTCAAGAAACGCCTTGAATTTGATTTCTTTATTGCACATGACATCCGGATTCGGTGTACGGCCCGCTTTATATTCTTCTAGGAAGTACGTAAATACTTTATCCCAGTATTGTTTTTCAAAGTTTACTGCATAATAAGGGATGCCGATTTGATTGCATACAGCGATAACGTCTTCATAATCCTCAGTCGCTGTACATACACCATTTTCGTCTGTATCATCCCAGTTTTTCATAAAAATTCCGATTACATCATATCCCTGCTGTTTTAATAAATACGCAGCAACAGATGAATCAACTCCACCCGACATGCCGACAACGACACGAATTTGTGAAGGATCTCTTGTTTCTACCATTAGTTATTCACCTTTTCGTTTAGACAAACCGCGTAAAAGGCGCGAAGTCTTTATTTTACTTGTTTTTCACTAGACGTTTGACAATTGCAGCTGTACGTTTGCCTGCTTCCGCTATTTCCCCATCTGTTAAACCGAGTCCGAAGCTAAAACGGATAGAGCTTCGAATCTCTTCAGCACCATCACCGAACATCGCTACAAGTACATGAGATGGATCAATAGAGCCGGCTGTGCAGGCCGATCCGCTAGAAACAAGGATGCCCTCCATATCCATGTTTACTAAAAACGATTCGACATTCGTACCGGGGAAGGACACATTCAGCACATGCGGCAACGCATTATCTAGCGTACCATTTACTTTATACGAAATTTCCGCTTCGTCAAATTGTTTGATTAACAATTGCTTAAAATCATTATATTTACTGCGGTTCGTTTCCCTTCCGTCAGCTGCCATTTGTACAGCTGCAGCGAAGCCAAGTACCGCTGGAATATTTTCTGTCCCTGCTCGGCGCTTCTTCTCCTGGGAGCCGCCATATAAAAGGTTTTCCAGTTTAACGCCTTGACGGGCAAATAAAAAGCCGATTCCTTTTGGACCGTTTATTTTATGGGCAGATACACTTAATAAATCGACCCCTAACAATTCGACATTCAACTCTTCAATACCGTATGCCTGTACAGCATCAGTATGGAATGTTGCTTGATGGCCCTTCAATAGATCACCAATTTCTAAAATAGGCTGAATCGTTCCAACCTCATTATTTCCATACATGATCGTTACAAGAATCGTATCATCGCGGAGTGCAGAAGCTACGTTTTCTACACGTACACGCCCTGTTTCATCAACAGGCAGATAGGTTACATCAAACCCTTCTTTCTCAAGCTTTTCACAAGCATGGAGAACAGCATGATGCTCAACCTGTGTAGTAATGATATGCTTCCCTTCTTGTCTGCGGGCATATGCCGTACCGAAAATCGCCATATTATCCGCTTCGGTTCCGCCGCTTGTCAGAATAATTTCACTCGTCTGTGCATGGATAGATTGCGCTAATATGAATCTTGCTTCATCCAAGTATTTACGTGCCTCACGACCTGCGGCATGGATGCTTGAAGCATTCCCGTAATAGCGCCCCATTGCATCCGTCATCCGGGCGATAACTTCCTTCGCCATCGGAGTAGTAGCCGCATGATCCAGATAGATAGTATTCATTTTTAATAAAACCCCTTTAAACCGTTCCTTAAATATAGAACATATATCCGTCGTGGACAGTATTGTCCGTATATTTAGCCAAGTCTTCCAATGTTGTTGTATCCAATACATTTTTTACGGCATCACGGATGCGCACCCATAGCTCACGCTGCGGTGCCTCCTCATTTTCAATTCCTTCTACTGGCTGGATTGGTCCTTCTAGAACACGGATAACATCGGCTGCTGTAATTTCTGCTGGAAGATTTGCTAGCATGTAGCCGCCATAAGCACCGCGGACACTCTTCACTAGCCCTGCATTCCGAAGCGGTGAAACAAGCTGCTCCAAATAGGCTTCTGACAATTCTTTTTCAGCTGCAATTTGACGAAGAGGGATCGGACCCTCACCATAATGTTTTGCTAATTCAATCATAATCGTCAATCCATAACGACCTTTTGTAGAAATTTTCATACTAACACCTCAATTATTCTCATTCATATATTTCTCAAGTATAACACATTTCCTTCTACTCTTATCATAAATGCTCCATTTTAGCCTCTGCTCTTCACAAGAGTTGGTTTTCCCGTTCACAAATTCTATAATGTTTATAGAACAGAAAAGAAAAAAGAGGAGTGATTCCATGCATAATGAACCTCTTGCTTATAAAATGAGGCCGCGACATCTGGATGAAATCGTCGGCCAAAAGCATGTAATCGGTCCAGATACACCACTTTATCAGATGATCCAGAAAGGACATGTTCCTTCTATGCTTTTATACGGTCCTCCTGGTATCGGTAAGACATCCATTGCCAATGCCATTGCCGGTACAAGCAGTCTGCCTTTTTTTGCGCTTAACGCTACCCATGCAGGGAAAAAAGATATCGAGCAGATCGTCATGGAAGCCCGGATGGCAGGAAAGGTTCTATTGTTTTTGGATGAAATTCACCGATTCAATAAGCTGCAGCAGGATACATTGCTGCCTCATGTCGAAAACGGTTCGATTGTGCTCCTCGGGGCAACAACAGAAAATCCGTTTCACGATGTAAACCCTGCGATTCGTTCTCGATGCGGGGAAATCGTCCAGCTGTCAAGGCTTACAGTGGATGACATTACTGAACTACTAAACAATGCATTATCCAATAAAGAACGCGGTCTTGGCAGCTATGATATTCAGGCGTCCCCTGAACAGCTTACACGAATCGCTGAAGCTGCCGGCGGAGATGCAAGGAAGGCCCTCACCTTACTAGAATCCGTCTACTATGCTTCGGATGAAATAGAAGGGAAAACTATTTTCAGTGATACGGCAATAGAGGCATTGGCAAAAAGAATTGGAGTTTACGGAGATAAAGGCGGCTCCCACTTTTATAACCTTCTTTCTGCCCTGCAGAAATCGGTACGCGGCAGTGATGTCAATGCAGCCCTTTATTATCTTGCCCACTTGCTTGAAAGCGGGGACCTTATTGCTGTTTGCCGAAGACTGCTTGTGATGGCATATGAAGATGTTGGACTGGCAAATCCGTCTGTCGGCGCCCATGTCACTGCAGCTACAGATGCAGCCCAGCGCCTCGGAATGCCTGAAGCCCGTATTCCACTCGCAACAGCAGTCGTGGAAATGTGCTTAAGTGATAAATCCAACTCTGCCTATAAAGCGCTTGATGCAGCTATTCGCACCATTAATGAAGGGAAGACAGGCGATATTCCGAATCACTTAAAAGATGCACATTATACTGGAGCAAGTATACTTGGGCATACAGGCTATCAATACCCGCACGATACACCAATCGGTACATTCGGCGGCTGGGTTGACCAGCAGTATTTACCAGATGAACTTGCCGGTACAGAATTTTATCAGCCTGTCATTGCGGGAGAGGAAAAGCGGATGGCCGGTATTTATGAAAGGCTGAAGTCGTTTAAAAAATAGACAATTTTACACTAAAAAAAATAAGAGAACTCCATCCTGCTGGGAGTTCCCTTATTTTTTGTTTTCTTTAGTAATATTTAACAACTTCTGGACATTCTCCAAAATATAATACTTCAGCAAGCTAAGTTCCTCTTTTTTAAAACGATAAAGGTCTTTTTTATCGGTATAACATTGCAATGCTTTTTTAATCGTATGCTGCATCTCTTTCGGAAATGTTGATATTCCCCATTCCCCAGCTTCCTGCTTCGAAGAAATCACCCCTTCTTTTACATACCAGAAAACTCTAATTAAATTTAGTATACAATAAATCGGATTTTCTTCGATTCTCCCTAAACAATCCTCAAAATCACCTACTATTGAAGACAAATAATTTGACCGTGGAACCAAAGGAAATACTTCTGTAATCTGTCTGCCCTTTAGACAAACCCCTC
>JAPSKP010000095.1:6581-12765 GCA_031181585.1 Lysinibacillus sp. | reverse complement strand
CTTTTTTCTAGCTGTCAGCGGCCATAAAACAGCCGTAACCCGCAAAATGTTTTGCGGGTTTTAGGATCAATCATATTGTCTCTTTATATATTTAAATACCCTTGCGCTCTTTAAAACACTTTTCGGAAATTGTGCTGTAACTAGTACTAGACCTGGAAAGCGGCCGATTTCCACACCACCTGTCAGGGTTACACGATTCTTCACTTCCTCCATCGAAGCTTCTACAAGATTTGCCATACGATGAAGAGCATTCTCCGTAGCAGCATTAATCGTAATGCCTGTCCCAATAACTGAAATCGGGAAAGCCTCCTCTAATTGCTTCATCCCAAACTCTTCTGCAATGTCCCTTGCCTGCTTTCTTTCTTCTTTCGTGAGCGGTTTTGCTAAATACGGGAGGTCTTCTTCATTCGGCAGCAGGATCGGTCCTTCTACTTTTACTTTTTTCAATACACTTACCTTTACCTGCACAATACCGGAAACATTTGATGCATGTCCTGCCGGCTGTCCTGCTCCCTGCATAGCATGAATATCTCCCAAATAAAGTCCTGCTCCCTTTACAAGCACCGGACAAATCAGGACAGCTCCTTCCCTCACTTGCGGGAGATGCAGATGTCCATCTGTTCGATGCATATCCAGCTCCTCCTCTGTCATTTGCAGCTCATGCTGAGCATCTACAAGCAGCAGGCCGCTATCTCCAGCATTATGAGAAGCTGGAAGGGCTTTGGAAGGTACAGTTCCGATTTCCGCAATGAAAGGACGCATGCGGGCAACCACACCGACTAAATCACTCGGTGCCATACTTACGACCGGATTTTGTTCAGCATTTTCCGGCAATCGTAAGTAGCCTTCGGGATCGTTTCCAATTTTACGTGCCCCTTCTTTACCGACTGTGACACCGATTTTCCCTCTCGGGTGAAATGCCATTGTATAACCATGCGCAAATTTCATCGGGGCCGTATCAGTATCACATGTAACACATCGGATTGCCTCCGGACCGATACCATTAACTTTCGTCTGCGGGTGAAGCTTTCCGCATCCTGGGCATTTTACTTTTAAAAAAGGATCGCTAATATAGCGCTCTCCCATATATTGCTCCACTCCTGAGGCTGTAGCTGACGATGTGACCCGTATTGATTCGATTTCTACAACAATGGAATCCCCTACTTCTGCCCCTTCGATATAAACAGGCTTTGTCACTTCATGTCTTCCTTTTATTGTTGGTGTTAACATAGGACCCCAGCATCCAGGGGCTGTATTGGCAATAATTGTTCCTCCATCCCGTAACGGACCTAAAAACTCATTTTCCGGTCCGACCACTCCATCCGTAAATTCGTTTACAAACAGCATTTCTGCTGCTTTAACTATTTGCTGCTCCTCCAATTCGGAAAGTACAATGTTTTGTTCATCATTCATGCTCGCCCACTCTTCCTTTCCTTATTTTTCCTGATTAAAGTATAGAGAATGACAGAAGGGAGTACAAGGGTTGATTAAGAAACTCCTTCCTCTTTTCGAAATTTTCTTTCTCTTTTTGCGATTTTTCTATCCGTCTTATACATCCCTATATAACAGGGTAAAAGTTTCAGCTTCACTTTCTTCATTCTCTTTTACCCTCCCCTTCACCTTATTAGGCATTTCCGGTATATCTCCATCATGTTACATCTGTAAAATGAATGTCATAAAATTTGTATAATAAATTCACAAATTCCGTTGACAGACTAGTTTTCAGGTTGAAAAATGCGTATTTTTATGCATTACATTTGTGTTAAAGATATGTTAAAAACCCCAAAATAATAGTCTTTTGATGTATGATGAAGTCAGTTCCAAAGCATTTCGCATGACGTTCACATTCCGCAAAGTAGAAAGAGTTACTTTTGAACGTGTATCCGAAATTCACTCACCCACATTTGGACATTGAAAAAACACCTCTATTTTGAACATGAAAAACCGCTCTTCCAGCTCAAGAAGCGCGGTTTTTCATGTATATTATTTTAAATCTTTACGACTCTGTCCCTGTTTCACTGCAGAAATTTTATATAGCCAGCGCCGATTCTATTCGTTCTGCTCTGCCTTCTCTCTGCATTATGTTTAAGTTATCGGGAAAGGGAAAATTATTTGTAGGCACATACATTTATTTCGATAATTCTTACTAATTACAGGATGAAAGATTTCATTCTGAAGAGGGGGGCTCTCAAGGTGAAAGAACTATATGGCACATTACATATTCAGACTGACTTTATGAAAAAGGAAATGGAAGAAAAATATGATTCCTACATGCTATATACATACCTATTAAGAAACGGCTATCAGCAAAACTTTCATGCACTTTCTTTTGTTCACGATTTGTGGAATTATTTCTACTTTAAAAATGAAGAGCTTGTCCTGCACCCGGAGCATAATCTGATTTATGGTGTCCGTTCTATGGCATTAAAGCTGATCAGCGGGGATGAAACGATGGAGCGCTTAAAAGTAACTACTATAGGCCGAGGTTCAGAATCTATGCTGGCAGCTATCTATTGTACTAATTTCTTTATTGATCAGCTGCATAGTTATTATAAATGGGTGCCCGAAGAGGTCCAGCAGAAGATCAAAATTTTTATGTCTTTCGATATCGGTAAATTATTCGGCGAACAATTCAAACAAGTGGAGCCATATCCTTCCCTTTTTGTAGAAGTACAGGCCGAAGTAATTAAGGAATTCCACCAGCTTAAGATGAAAAATGAAGAAGCCTTCTCCCAGCAAATGATGGAGATTTCTAAGGCAATCCGAGAATTCCACCTTCGCTACGAGCAGACCTTTAGTCATCTTTAATTATTACATCCGGAGGGGCTGCGTATGTTAGCACATGTGATATCTAACGAAGATTCAATTCAACATTTAGTTTATTTAAAACAGACAGGGCAATTAGAAGAATGTCTACAACAGAGCATTCTAATTTTGCCTCAAATATATGAAGAAAACCAGCAAGCAGCTGTTCTTTGCAAATTGATAGAATCGGCTTTTGAACTGGCAAGATTCCCAGAAGCAGCTTACTACTTCCCGCTTTTTGAGAGGGTTGCCAGCAGGATCAAAAACCCCATCTTCTCCATACACCGTCTACTATTTAAAGGACATTTTCATATACAGATACATGGTGATGCAGCTGCTGCGCTTACCTTTTACCAGGAAGGACTGGCCGTTGCTTTTGAGGAAAAAGAATACAGTATTCTACCTGAGTTCATCAAATATATTATCCGATATAGTTGGAATGAAGTAGAAGTTAATAAGCTGCTTCCGATGGCGGAACTTGCCTATATCCTTTCACAGCATATGGAAACCCCAAAAGAAAGTTTACGTATTTCGGCTGCAATAGCTCTATTAGAGTGTTATAGCCTGGCGGGGAATGTGAAACAGTTTGAGAAGCTGGAAAAACGGCTATCCATCCTTCCCTCTCTGTCAAACTTTCCAAATGAGTTGACTCGGCTTCAAGTGTTAAGAGCAAAAATTTTGAGAGACCAGGGATATTATGCACAGGCTCTGTGTTTAATGAAGCGGTCCAGCCTGTATTACGAAAGGCAGCAGGAACATTATCTTCTTTTACAGCTGCTTTATACCCAAAAACAACTTTCTATGGAATTTATGCCTGATCGGGTTGCTGCGCTGGATCGAAAAATAGAGAAAACACACTGGTTAACCAAGCAGGCCTCCTCCCACTTTAATCACAGCATAAAAAAGGAAGAGAGCTATCGTGAGGAAACGGCTATTTTTCATTTCCATCAATCTATCGACGAACGATTGGGAAATGAGGAGAAATTTCTTTACTTGCTGGCTTTCGCAGAGGAGAGAACTTACTTTCAGGCGCTCTCACAATTTCCTGCTCCTTCATTGGTACTCTCAGAAAATCGGATTCTTTATGTGATGAAAGAGAATGAAGTATCAGCCGACTTTTTAACCTGTAACCTTCCCGGCATCTTTTTTGCAGTCATTCAGCCCCAAAAGGGTCAAACAGCACTGGAGCTTTTTCATGAAGCGCATGCAAAAATGTATTATATACTGCATAGTAAAAAATAAAAATCGGGCACGCTCGCCCGATTCATTCAAAGGCAAAGGTGAATTCACCTTTGTCTTTGACTTTAATTTTATAAAGGCTTTGACTTAAAATTCTGCTGGCCTTTTCATAAGCTTTGCTAATAAGAACCAATACCTCCCCGGACATTTGTTACTCTTTCATAGCCCATGTTTTTCAGCTGTTTACATGCTTGGGCAGAACGCATACCGCTTCTGCAAATGACCACAATCTCTTTATCCTTTGGTAAACCTGAAAAGTCAGACCCTAAAGGTATGTTTTGAAACTGTTTAATACTTCTCGCTTGAAATTCTGCAGGTGTTCTCACATCGATGAACACTTTGTCCGAATCACGCAGCTCCTGTTTTAACTGATGGGCTGAAATGCTGCGAATACCTTTCGACGTCCTCATGCGCCAAAGTACAAATAAAGCGACGATTGCTACAATGATGAGGGTTTCCATAGTTTCTCCTTCTCTGCTTTTTCTCTTTATCACAAAGAAAAATCCCTTTATTTAGCGGCTTTTTACTACTAGATTAATTGCCTCTTGGATTGTATCGCTCATCTCACTCTCTGTATCTGCTTCCTTGATACATTCGAGAAGGTTATTACTGACAATAACACCGATTGTACGGTCTACGCCTGATCGGACGGCGCTTAGCTGTGTAATTACTTCTTTACAATCCTTCCCTTCTTCCATCATGCGTAAAATACCGCGAAGCTGTCCTTCAATACGTTTAATACGGTTGACCGTTTTTGCGTCGTACTTCAGTTTCATACGCCCCCTTTTTTCTATATTATATACCCCCGATGGTACCCTATCAACTAGTTTAGATTTTCTATATGCAGCTTTTCTAGTTGAAAAGACGGTGTTGCTTTTATTAAGAAGGGAATTGTTAAAACTTTTGAATTATGAAGGGCCTGAACAAACGGCTAAATAATTTGGATAATGGCTCCATTGTGTCAATACTACTAAAAAAGGCGCCCTTTAGCAGGCGCCTTACTTCTACTCTTCCACTTTAAACCATCCGGGGACATTCATAATTAGCTCCCATAATGATTTCGGAATATCCAGCTCTTTCTGTTTGCTTAGGTGCAAAGCTGTAAAGATTTTATCTTCCTTTTGGTTTGCAGCTTTTTCATACCATTCCGGGTCCATGATAAGCGCATGCCCTAATGACACAAGAGGGACTACATCCAATGCTGATTCTACTTGTTCTACTGTTTGCAGACCGCCAACACCTATAACAGGGATACGTTCCCCGACGGCCTCTTGAACAACCGCTACACGTCCGCGTTTATCTTTGTCATCACGCATGGATTTTGCATCAAATTTGTTAACTGATACATGTAAATAATCTAATTCTTTATCGGCAAGAACCTTGACGAACTCGAGCGTATCATCCATTGTGATGCCCGGCTCCTCTTTTTCTTCAGGGCTGAAACGATAGCCAATTGCAAAGGGCTTTGTTGCATGTTTAGCAACCGTATCCTTTACAGCATCCACTACAGCTAAAGGAAATGCCATCCGCTCTGCTGCATTCCCACCCCACTCATCCGTACGGTGGTTGGAATGCGGCGAAAAGAACTGCTGTAGTAAGTATGTGTTGGCACCATGCAATTCAACCCCATCAAATCCCGCTTCGATAGCTCTTCTTGTTGCTTCTGCGAAATCTTGAATTGTGACTTTTACCTCTTCGGCCGTTAATGGCCTCGGGGTTTCTGCATTCGGTCTTAGTGCAGGAATATCACTGGCTGATACAGGCTGCTCCCCTAGCAGCTTAGAATTTGTCATGCGTCCGGCATGGAAAATTTGTAAAATAGCTTTTGCTCCACCAGAATGAATAGTGTCAGCAAGTTGTTTCAGGCTAGGGATGCGTTCATCTGATTCTGCACCCAATGCGTCCGGAAAACCTACTGCTAAATCATTTATATATGCACAGGCTGTAATGACTGCTCCAATACCACTTTTGGCACGGCGATGATAATATGCTAATTCCTCTTCTGTGACATCCCCATTTGGCTGAGAGGCCGAAATAGTCATAGGTGCCATAATGATCCGGTTATTTAACGTGACCCCCGATTTCAATGTAAATGGTTGTGTAAATTTCATATCAATTCTCCCCTTCCACTCATTTTATC
>JAPSKP010000095.1:0-6481 GCA_031181585.1 Lysinibacillus sp. | reverse complement strand
ATGCCCGATTAACAGCCATTTACTCATAGAACATATACACATTGTTACTATTTTCAACATAGGCCGTTCATTTCATTACAATGAATTCTAATAAAAGGCGGATTGTGAACGGTTATTTAAAATTATATGCTGTCATAATTGGCTCACGGCCTGTTTGCACGTCTGTAAAATATTCATATAGACTTATGCCAAGGAAAGAGCCCGATACATTTGCTACATTATCCCATCCAGAACCCATCAATGCACGTACCGCATTGTAACTGCGCTGCGCTGAACGACAGTAGATGTAAACTGGTCTATCCTTTGGAATTTCCTCCATACGTTCGCGGAACTGGCTGAGCGGTATATTATGTGCTCCTTTCAGATGGCCATTCGCAAACTCATTTTCTTCTCGCACATCTACAAAATAAGCACCGGCTTCTACAAGCTCTCTCACCTCAGATACCTGTACTTGGCGTGAGCGGCCAGACATGATATTGTTCGCTACGAATGCGGCCATATTCACAACATCTTTTGCAGTCCCAAACATAGGTGAATAGGAAAGCTCTAGATCCTTGAGGTCATCAATTGTGCCGCCCATTGTGATCAAGGTCGCAATGACATCTACCCGTTTATCAGCATTTCCCTTACCGATTGCCTGTGCCCCTAAGATACGGCCAGTCGGTAACTCATACACAAGCTTAAAGTGAAGAGGATTACTTGTCGGCATCAGTCCAACTTTATCCGGGGAAATGACATATACACTGTCCACCTGGAATCCTGCCGCACGTGCCGCCTCTTCCGTTAACCCTGTAGCTGCAGCAGCATAGTCAAACACTTGGATGCTCGTTGATCCAATAACCCCTTTATTTTGATTAGTAATCCCGTAAATATGATCTGCTACGGCACGTGCCTGGCGCTGTGCAGGTCCTGCTAGCGCTAAGCGTACAGGACGATGAAGCAGTCGATGATAAACCTCAATTGCATCACCTACCGCATAAATATGAGGGTCATTCGTTAAATAATTTTGATTTACTTTAATTGCACCGGTCAGGCCAATTTCCAGCCCCGCTTCTTCTGCAAGCTTTGTTTCCGGACGAACTCCTACTGCAAGTACAGCAATATCTGCCCTTACCTTTTTGCCTGAGGCAAGTATTGCCTGTGTCGCTGTGATTCCTACTAGAGCGTCACCGACAATCAGCTCGACGCCCTTATCCAGCATTTCCTTTTGAAGGATTTGAGCCATGCCAAAATCAAATGCTCGGAGAATATGCGGCGCACTTTGGACAAGTGTCACATTCCGACCGGCAAGACGAAGATTTTCGGCCACCTCTACACCGATATACCCCCCGCCGATAACAGCAATATTTTGAGCATCCTTTTCTACAATAGCACGCTGCAGCTTTTCGATATCTACAACGTTACGAACAGTGAAAACATGCTTTTCATCCACTCCCTTTATTTCAGGAATAATAGGTGCAGCACCTGGAGATAACACCAATTTATCGTAGGACTCTTCATATTCTTCATTCGTTAAGACATTCCTTACTGTCACCGTTTTTTCATCTCGGTTAATACGGATTACTTCTGAGTTTGTCCGGGCATCCAGATTGTAACGTGACTTAAAAGAATCCGGGTTCATCAATAAAAGACGGCTGCTGTCCTCTACAATACCACTCAAATGAAACGGCAGTGAACAGTTCGAGAATGAAACGTGCGGTCCCTTCTCAAACATCACTACTTCAGCCTGTTCGTCCAATCGACGAATACGTGCGGCAGTGGAAGCTCCTCCTGCTACACCACCTACTACTACGATTTTTTTCCTCATGATTTTCCTCCTTACGCTATATCCATTACTATATACCCACAGGCGTATATTGTATGTAAATAAGAATAGAAAAATTGTAGCACGCCCATTCACTAATTTCTGTTTGACTTCAATTTTTCTACACTTTTCTTTCCTCTTTATTCAAGCATCTCTATGACATCGCGGAGCTATAAAATACCATACAACAAAGATTTATCTTCTAAAACCGTTAATTCATATAGATAAACTATACTTTATTTTGAAAGAAAATACTGGTTATTCACCAGCACTTTCACCTACTAGTTCTTCTTGTACAAAGCGGAAAATTATTTCTTCCTCTTCTTCTTCCAATGCGAACTCCAACATCTTGTTATCACCTTTATCAAGAAGGAAATAATTTAAGATACGTACTTCTTCTTCTTTCTGGCCAACAATGACCCGAGCTTCTATACCAGCTTCTGAATATAGATCATCATCTTCATCCACTTCTATATCTATTAAAAATTCAAAGCGCTTTCCCTCGATAATATTTGTTGGATCTTTTATTTCTTCAATCGAAAATGCACCAATCTCCATATTTTTCACTCCTTCTTTCCCGAATCTCTCTTCTTAATCATAAACATTTTTTGTTTGGCGTCAAATGAACGATTCGCGCTACAATAACTAATAAAGGAGTGAAGGATATGAAGGAATTATTTTATTACCAAGACGCAATGATGAAGGAATTCTCCGCAGATGTGATTCACACAGGGACAGATGATCTTGGAAACTATATTGTACTGTCCAATACAGCGTTCTACCCAACAGGCGGCGGACAGCCGCATGATACGGGGTGGATCAATGGTCTTGAAGTCATCAACGTGGAAAAAGTGGAAGAAGAAATCCGCCATTACATAAACGAAGATGTAGAAGCCATTACAGGGACCGTGACTGGAAAACTCAATTGGATAAGACGTTTTGACCATATGCAGCAGCATACAGGCCAGCATATTCTGACAGCAGCCTTTGTGGAGCTGTTCGGCTACCAGACGGTCAGCTTCCATTTAGGTACAGAGCTTGTAGCTATTGATTTAAACACAACAGAAATCACACCCGAGCAATTAGCTGAAGCAGAGAAGCGTGCAAACGATATTATTTTAGAAAACCGCTCCATTGAAACAAAGTGGGTGACAAAAGAAGAATTGGCGCAGTACAACCTGAGAAAGGATGTCACAGTCGATGACGATATCCGTCTCGTTATCATTCCAGATTATGACTACAATGGCTGCGGCGGCACCCACCCTACATCTACAGGCCAAGTCCAGATGATTAAGGTTATGGAAACGGAAAAGATGAAGTCCAATATTCGTGTTCATTTCGTCTGCGGTGACCGTGTGCGTGCACAGCTAGCTATGCGTAAAAACGTACTGACAGATGTTTCACGCCTGTTGAGTGTGCCGGAAAAAGAAGCTGGGCCCGCACTCGCAAAGATAATGCAAACAGCTAAACAAACAGAAAAGGCTTTTGCTGAGGCCAGGGATGCCCTCCTGGTCTATGAAGCCAAAGATTTGGCGGGTCATGGAGAAATCATCGTTAGCGAATGTTATGAAAACCGCACAATCCAAGAATTGCAGAAGCTTGCACGTTTTATCACTGCAGAAAATAGCGAAGCAATCACCTTTTTAGTTGCTGACAATGCGGACAAGCTACAGTTCGTGGCTGCACGCGGCGCAAACAGAGAAGTATCAATGAAGAATATTTCTGGTAGTATATTGCCTCTTATCAATGGAAAAGGCGGCGGAAATGATGCACTTGTTCAGGGTGGAGGAGAAAGAGTTATCTCCGCTAGAGACCTGTTGGAGGAAATGGAAAAAGCCTTATCGGCAAGATAATTTTGCGTAAATAATAAAAAAGTAAACCGCCTCCTTCATCAGGAGAACGGTTTACTTTCATTTAAATAACGGCACACGCCATTCTTTATCCAGCTTAATGGCTTCTGTTTCTGCTATCAAATGCAGCGTCAGCTCTTTCGGTACTTTTTGTAAATCATAGGAAATCAGCTCTATTTCACGTTTAAAACGTCCTTGATCATCTGTCTCGTCTAACGTGGCACCGCTGCTAAAAGTTTGATAAATCGTTCCATTTGCATCCTCAAGCGTCCATCCTGCTAAATCAGGGGCCTTCTGTTCTGCATGACCTGACAATTTGACACGGGTCGTTACTTCCCTTCTGACCGGTTTCCACGACTTCTGCAAGGAATAATCCGTCTCACGTTCCACGGAGTCAATCGTCAGCTCATAGCCATTATATTCAAATGTATAAGGCAGCTCCTCTGTATTGAACGTGACAGAAAAATCACTCGTCTTTGTTTTATAAATGGTATCCAGCACAAAATATAAATGCTCTTCTTCCCGCTCCGGTACAAATGTATCGACCATTGATGTTTTGCCTACTTCCGCATAGTCACCTTCCCATTTGCCGTAGCCGCCAATCATATTCAAATCGACTGGATGCCCGCGTTCCTCATTGGCAAGCAGATTATAATAACCCTTTACTTGTCCTTGCTCATCTTCAATTCTGTAGCCTATACGGGGATGGTAGCCAATAAAATCGGTTGCTATTTCTTTAGAGAATTGCTGCCCTTTTTCCTCTATATTTTCCAGCATCTCCTGTCTTGCACTTTCTGTATAAGCCGTACTGTAAAAGATTTCTGTTGTGGAGGTGGAATATTTCGTCTGTTCCAGCTCAATCTCCACTCCATCCACTTCATAGCTCTCATCAATTTCTACAGTGACCTGTTTTGCATAGGCAGCTGTTAAATCAACTGGAACTTCTATTCGCCAGTTACCTGTTTTTCCTGAAACCTCCGTTAGATCCATACGGATAAACCCTTTCATAAACGGCTCTATATCATGCAAGGAAAACTCAACTACTCCGTGGTCATCCGCGTTACTCCAGCTCGATGGCCCTATTTCTTCCCCCTTTTCATTATGCAAGGTAATTGTATTTTTAGTATCATTGCTTTCTAAATAAGGATCCAGCATCTTCCCAGACTTATTCGTGATTTTATAGGAGAAGGCAATACGGGAGGCATCAACAATCAGTTCCTCCACCTGTAATGTAATCCCTTGATCCTCTACAGCAATATTCACTCGTTCTGCCAGTTCTGTATTGCTTGCCAGCTGAAGGCCTTCATCCACCCGGTCGCTTTTGAAAATCCCGCCAAGCAGCTCCGCAAAGCTTGGGCTGACCGAAAAAGTAATCCCTGCAGCAAGAATGAGGCCAGCTGCTGTTCCAAGTGCATATTTCCAAGGGCGGATTCTTGTCCGCTTTTTCTCATATGGCTGAAGACCGGCAACAATTATGTCAGCAAAATCATCATTTAATGCCGGCTCTATGAGTGTTTCCTTTAGTGCTTCTTGTTCATAATGCAGTACTTCTACCTGCTGCTGGCAATACATACAGCCGTGAAGGTGCCGAAGAATAAGCTCCTTCTCGGAATCCTCCAGCATGTCATCTACAAAAGCCAATAATTCATCCTCTTTTGGACAAGTCATCGAAATAGCCCCCTTCTTCTATCTTCATTCGCAGCTTCTTTTTTGCCCGGTGCAATTTATTTCGGACGTCTGATAGTGGAATATGTAATAGTTCACTAATCTCTATATAGCTACAGTCATTTGCATAGCGAAGGAGCAAAATCAGCCGCTCCATTTCCGGGAGGCGGGCAATTAACCTTTCGAGCTCCCTGTTCTTTTCGCGTTTTAAAAAGATGACTTCAGGGGAGGTAGCATTCACTAGCTGCTCGTCCTGTATTGCCTCCTGCTTTACTTGATAGCTCTTTTTACGCAGCGTATCCAGACAATGGTTGATCGCCACCCGGTAAAGCCAGCTTTTAAATGATCCCTTCCGGTCAAACTTTGGCAGCTGCTCATATACCTTTATAAATGCTTCCTGCAGTAAATCCTGAGCAGTCTGAGGATTTTTCATCATCCGTAAAATGGTTGCATATAATGCATTTTTATATTTATTAATAATATGGGTATACGCCTGCTTATCACCAGCCAGCACTTGATTGATGAACGCGACATCCTCATCCATATAATCCCTCCCTTTCTCTTCACTTACTACAACGTTTATAGCAAGAGAAAAATTTCAAGATGTGTAAAAAATTTTTTTATCAATAAAAGAAAATGTGTTTTATATTATGAGCAACCCTTTCTACGGCAAGGGCCATGAAGAATAGCAAGAGGCGAAGCAGGATTCTCTTGCTTCGCCTCTTTTTTATTTTCTTGTTAACCACTCGCTCCGTAGCATGCCGTAGACGACATGATCAACATATTCATCGTATAGCCATTCTGCACTGCGAATTTTCCCTTCTTTTTTATAACCAAGTCTTTCTGGAATGGCACGGCTTTTCTTATTTCCCACTGCTGCTCTGATTTCTATTTTATGTAAGTCATATTCGAACATCCCTAGGTCCGTCATTGCTTTTGCTGCACGTGTCATGATTCCTTTTCCTTCATAATTCTCATCTAGCATATAGCCAATCTGCGCCGACTTATTTCCTCTATTCATAGTATGAAGACCAATTTTTCCTACGATTTTCCCTTTGTAAAGAATGGCTGTATCCAGCGCCTCATCCACAACAAATTTTCTGAGATTAGCGTCAATGAACTGATAGGTCATTTCAATCTCTGTCGACACATCAAGCCATCC
>JAPSKP010000094.1 GCA_031181585.1 Lysinibacillus sp. | reverse complement strand
TTCGTTCATGCGAGGGTTTTCTATTATCTCATCGTGATATTAACAGTCCCATAGAGACTTATTTTTTAATGAACATTTGTGTCCAATAATTGCCGTCAGCTACATATCCTACACCAATGTGTGAATATTTAGAGCTCATGATATTTGCACGGTGGCCTTCACTGTTCATCCAAGCCTGTACCACTTGTTCAGCTGATTTTTGACCTTTGGCGATGTTTTCACCTGCTGCTGTATATGAGATACCGAAGTGTTTCATCATATCAAATGGTGATCCATAAGTTGGGCTTGTATGACTGAAGTAGTTTTTATCATGCATATCTTGTGATTTATATTTTGCTACACGAGAAAGCTCCCAATCGATTTTAAGTGGAGATAATCCTGCTTTTGCGCGTTCTACGTTCACAAGACGTACAACTTCCTCTTCTACACTTGCCTGTGCATTTTCAGCAATCACAATCTTTTGACCTGGATAAATTAAATCCGGATTTGCTAGATTTGGGTTTAAAGAAATTAACTCTGAAAGGCCTACTTGATTTTTTGAAGCAATTTTCCAGAGAGTGTCGCCTTTTACTACTGTATATGTTGAAGATGCCGCTGAAGCGGAAATCGGTAATGCAATTGATAATGTAAGAGCTGCTACCATAGCTACTTTTTTAAACATGTAAATCATCCCTTCTTTTTGGTATGCACCCATCATAACTGAAACTCCTAGACTAAATCACTATCGAAAATTTGGCAGGATCATTACAAAATCATTACATTTGTCATACTAGAAAGGTCCTATCCTAAAATAAACGGCTTTCTCTTGAAATATTTTTGTAACATAAAAGGAAATAGGAATAAATTTCATGTTTTTTATTTTATATTCCCTGTATTTTTCTTTAAATAATAATAGAATCAGCAGTATTTAATCTAAAAGAAGAGATGGAAGATGGATTATGCTAAGGCCCTTATGTCATACTGAGGAAGGATACATTTTATATACTTTTGTAATAAGAAAAGCATAATAATAGGAGGAAACAATGAAGTATTATATGAATAGTGAGGATTTCATTGCTGGAACGACGATGAAGAAGACAGCCGTGGGGGAATTAAACAATATGGCGCTTCATGTTTGTGAAAATCCAGAAACCGTAATCAAAAATCGCGAACAGCTGGCTGCGGAACTTGACTGCGAACTCAGTGACTTTGTATGCGCGAACCAAACTCATAGTGCTAACTTTTATAAGGTGACAAAAGCGGATCGTGGAAGAGGTGCCTTTACACTCAATAATGCCATTGCAGATACAGATGCATTGTATACGTATGAAAATGGGATCGCCCTTACTTCATTTTCTGCCGATTGTGTACCCGTCCTTTTATTTAATGAAAAAAGCGGCGTAATTGCTGCCATCCATTCAGGATGGCAAGGAACCGTGAAGGAAGTGACACCTAAGCTTTTGCAACAATTGATTATGGTGGAGGAGAATAACCCTTCCTCATTTCATGTCTATATCGGTCCCGCATTAAGTCAGCAAAAGTTTGAGGTTGACTTTGACGTATACGAGAAATTTAAGGCCTTAGGTTATGCAGATGAATTTATATACTATAAGGAAGAAACGAAGAAATATCATATTGATAATCAAAAAACTGTCAAGAAACAATGTGAGCTTGCCGGCATCCCTTCTTCACACATTATGATTGACCCTACATGCACCTATCTAGATACCCATGGCTTTTCTTACCGCGAAGATAAAGGATGCGGAAGACATATGAGCTTTATTATGAAAAAGAAACGATAAAACACCACTTCGGTGTTTTATTCGTTTAAGAGATCCTCAAGCCACTGAATAGTGGTCAGCATTTCTCTCCAGTTCCCTTCATCTTCTACCGCCCAGCATGTTTGAAGTATAAGAAGTGCAATAGATGCTTTAAGCAATCTCTTTTTATTTACACGCAGCAGAATACAGATACTTTCTACTCGTTGTTTTAAAATGCTTTGGCTTCGCAGCTCATTAAAAAGAAAAGGGACGAAATCAAAATACACATCCCCTACTATACCTTTCGGGTCAATCGCACACCATCCGTATTTTTGATCATATAAAATATTGTAATGATGGAGATCTCCATGCAGCAGTTCATCACCTGCTGATGTTGTTTGAATTTCTTTTACATAGTGACGCGCTTGTGCTACAAGTTTGCCTGAAATAGGACCGTCTTCTTTCGGATATCTTTTCGTATATTCATCAAGTCCATTAAACCACTGATAAATGGTGAGGAATGATGGATTTGCGGGCTTTCTTATTGCCTTCCATACATCTATATACTGTAGAATAACCGCTTCCTCATCTTTTACTTCAGACAGCATATTGCCAGGCTCCAGCCGCTCAAGCAATAGAACTCCATCTGCCTCATCGAAAGCTACTAGTTTTGCAAAACGCTCACCACCATATATTTCTACGGCATGTATTTCACGTGTAACATCCAATCCTGGTATGCCAAATTTTAAAATAAGGGGACGCTGCTCCAAATCTCTTGCCTTTACTACATAATTATATGAAAGATTATCTACAGGACCCTCAATATTAAGCTGCCATTTTTCTGTATATCTCTCTACCAAAGCAGGAAGAAAAGATAGCCATTTCTCTCCTTCTTCCCCGAAGACGGTCATCATTTTCCTTTTAAAATCTGCAGCAATGTTCATCGTATCCTCTTCCTTTGCAAGTATATATTGAAAAAATCCCACTGGAACAAATTCAGTGGGATGTGGTTTTTCACTATAGAACAAACTATTTACTCTATTTCATCAAAATGAAGGGCACGATTTCTGCCATTTCTTTTAGCAGTATAGAGAGCTCGATCTGCATTGACAAGAATAGAGGTTTCGTTATCTTTCTCTGTAAACGTAGCAACTCCAATACTCACTGTCAAGCTCCCAACTTCCTCCCATATAGCCTTTACAACTGCCTGATTTAACTGCTCTGCAAGTATTTTCGATTCGCCGGCATCTGTATGGGGAAGAAGGATTGTAAATTCCTCTCCTCCAAACCGGGCCACAATATCATTCACACGAGCACAGCTTTCTAAAATTCTTGCTAGCCTAACATGAAGGGCATTAAAAATAAGTATAATAATATAAAATCATACGATGTATATAGTAACCTTTAATTTCATTCCAATAATTTTTAATTCTAAATCCTTGGTCACAAACTAACAATTCATAAATTACTTTTCTTCTTCATATATTATGGGAGCTTTCAATACAGGGAGGCATAACATGGATGTATATATGAGAGCAGGGGATTCACTTTGGTACTATAGTCAATTATTTAGAACCCCTCTCCAGCTAATCATCGACTCCAATCGAAATCTCAATCCACAGCTGATAGCCCTCGGAGAGCGGATCCGAATACCCGGCTATGCTATTCAGCGCTATCAAATCAAAGTGAATGATTCCTTATGGTCAATTGCTAGACAGCGTAATCTACCCCTAGATGCTCTTCTTCTTCTAAATCCAACGGTCAATCCTGACTACTTACAGATTGGTCAAACAATTAACGTCCCACTTCGCGTTACATGGAGGCTCGTCAACGGTAAACAAAATTATGATTATGAAACGATGCGAAATGATTTACAGCGCTTACTGACGATCTACCCCTTTTTGCAAGTTTCTTCTATTGGAAATTCAGTATTAGGGAATGAATTACCTGAAGTACTGGTCGGAAGAGGAGATAAAAGAGTTCACTATAATGGCTCCTTCCATGCCAATGAATGGATTACTACACCGGTCATTATGACTTTTTTAAATGATTATGCTCTTTCTCTTACGAACCAACATACAATTCGCGGAGTTGTCACTTCGCTTTTATATGAACAAACAATTCTTTCCGTTGTTCCAATGGTGAATCCTGATGGTGTCAATTTAGTATTACATGGCCCGCCTGGAGAAGAGCCTTATCAAAATAATGTAGTCGAATGGAATAGCGGCAGTATGGATTTTTCAGGCTGGAAGGCAAATATAAATGGTGTAGATTTGAATGACCAGTTCCCGGCAGAATGGGAAAGGGAAAGAGAAGATAATCCGAAAACACCTGGGCCGAGGGATTATGGAGGAGAAAGACCGTTATCACAACCGGAGTCTATAGCGATGGCTGATCTAACAAGAAGACGTGATTTTGCACGTGTGCTGGCTTTCCATACGCAAGGCGAAGTAATCTTTTGGGGATTTGAAAACCTTGAGCCCCCCGAAAACGAGGTGCTGGCCGAGGAATTTGGGCGGGTAAGCGGATATGAACCAGTTAGAACGGTTGACAGCTACGCTGGCTATAAGGATTGGTTCATCCAGGATTGGCGCCGTCCTGGCTTTACGGTTGAGCTTGGTCTTGGTACGAACCCCCTTCCTATTGCCCAATTTGATGAGATTTATGAAGAAGCATTGGGAATATTCCTTGCTGCCTTGTATTTATAAATGATGAAATGCAAAGAAGCACATCCATACTATAAAATATGGATGTGCTTTCATCTGGCTAGAGGAAGCGCCGTTTTCCGTTCCTTAACTTACTATTCTTTATTCAGCATAGTCATCTTTTCGAGCCCGTTCGATTTCTTTTCTAGAAACCTGTCCTGGTAGCTCGTCAATCTCTGAAATTGGCAGTGATTCAATTTCTTCGTCCATTCCCATTTCTTCAGGGTCATCATATAACTCATTATAATCATCAAAATCCCCTTCAAAATCAGATGGAGTTTCCGATGTACCATACTGTGCAACAATTTGGAACGTATCTTCATAATCATGGATGTCATCTTTATCATCCCGCCCTGCAAAGGAATTGTCCACCGGTGGCAGAATCACCTGCTCTTCCACAGGTCGATCAGTAGGCACTGATTTGGCGTCTGTATGATCGATACAGAACAAAGTATACGGCAGAGCTTCTAAACGTTCATAAGGAATTTCTGTTCCACATGTAATACAAACACCATACGTTCCATTTTCCATAGCTTCTAGTGCAGTATTTACCTTTGTGAGTTCATCGTTATTATGAACCTTCAATGCCATATCTTTTTCGCGTTCAAATAATTCAGTTGCCAAGTCTGCAGGATGATTATCAATCGTTGATAATTCGTCTACCGAATCACGCAGACTCCCCTTATCTAAAAAATCATCCTCCTCTATTAATTCCTGTGCTGAATTTTTCTGTTCGAGCAATATCTTCTTTAACTCTGCTTTTTGTTTTTCTGTTAGAATGACCAACACGTCCTTCCTTTTCGTTTGTATTATGAGCAAAGCGGCAGAAAGTTATAAAGGGCTTACTATATTTCTTGTGTAAGTTCTTTTCGACCCTTTTTCTTGTATTAACAAGCAATAATTTATTACTCATCCTCCACTTTTCCATACTTTCCACCACCACCGTGGGTAATAGATAATTCCCCTTTTCTCGCTTTATCAATCCATACTGCCAATTTTTCAGGAACGATTGCTGCAAGCTGCTCTCTCGTCACTTCATGTAAAATTGCCATCTCCGTACCAAAAGCCTGAAGTAATCGGTCAAAAGTTTTCGGGCCAAGACCCGGAATAAAATCCAGCGGAACTTGATGAATATATGGTGGTCGGTCAATAGGAGACAGCTCTTCCCCTGAAAGCTCTTGTATACGAGTGGAAACACCTTTAATAAACGTGCTACCTCCACAATGCGGACAAGGTGCTTCTTCTTTCTCTATCTGCCCGCCACATTTGGCACAGACGGTTTGATAGTATTTGCCAAGCAGTGGGTTCAATCCATAATTAGCGACAATCATGCGGCCATCCTGCTTATTCAATGCTTTTTTCAATTCATTGAAGCTTGGTTCCTCCAGTCGAACTTTTTGATATTCCCGGGCTATCTTACCAAGAGAGTGAGCATCCGAATTCGTCAAAAATGGATACTGCTGCAGCTCTTCAATTCTCTCCACCATATGCGTGTCGGAGCTTAATCCAAGCTCAATGGCATCAATTTGTTCTGCATCGAACACCTCATTTAGACTTGATTGTACCCCTTTTCCATACAAACTTTTAAAGGGTGTAAAAACGTGAGCTGGAACAAATAATCCGCCCAGTTCATGTACCTTTGTTTGCAGCTCTCTTCCTTCAACATAGATACGCTGTGAACTGAGGTGGATATTTTTCACATGAAGACTCATCCACTCAGAAAATAATTCCATTTTCTCCAGGTATGGAAAATAAGCAAGGACATGTATCGGCCCATGACAATATTGGTCATACAGTTCAATCTCAGAACCAGGAATTAATGTCGTATCACCATATCGTAAGCCTCCACCTGGCAGTTCTATCATCTCATTCTTCCTAACCAGCTCTCCTAGCTCCATTAAAACCTCAGGAGAATGACAGTCAATAATTCCGATAAGATCCAGCCCCTTGCGGCTAGTAGCTGTTTTCAAAATATTGGTCAATGTAAGCGTTCGGCTGCCGGTAATTTTCACAGATCTCCCGCTCGCAGTACGGCCAATATGAATATGTAGGTCTGCATAAAATTCCTTCACATCTTTTCACCTCACCTTTAGCTTTTAACTTACCGTTAATTCTATACATACCCGATTTTAATTAGCAGCATGCCCTTTCACTACAGTAAGGAAACGTTCCTTTATTGGAGTCATTTTTCTCTCTCTCGTGAATTTTCCCTGTGATAAAAAATCGGCTGGATGCCATATTAAAAATAATCTATACGAAAGGAGCAGTCATGATGGGTAGAGATGATAAAAAAGGAAGCAGCCAGAATAAAGACACACTGCCGCAGACACCAAAAAACGAAAAGATTCCTCCAAACAAAATAAGAGAAGAGTTTTCAAAAGAATTGATAGAGATTGCGCAAGCTGCCAGCCGGCAACGTCATAAAAAATAGGGGGTTATCTTATGGATTACCAGCGTGCTCAGGAAATTGTTAATTCCCCTTCGGAATACGAAGTCAGCTATAACGGGGTCTCCGTCTGGATTGATCAGTTACATGGCGATCAAAAGACGGCAACCGTCCATTTGAGACGTTCATTAGAAGAGCGCTCTGAAGTAGCTATTGCCGAGTTAAAAGAAGAACACAAAGTCCACTAATAACACATGTAGTACAATGCCTATTAAGATTTCTCAAGCACTGTTGGCTTCTGATACGTACACGTATAGACAGCTGGAAATCAAGCTCACTTTAAGAAAAGTACTCTTACCGACTAGAATTTCTTAATAAAATAAACCCCACGGGATTAGTATCCCTTGGGGTTTTGCTTCCATACATTTATCCAATCTATTTGAAAAAATTTACTTGTCAGACGCATGCTTTTTCAGCATATCTTCCAAGTACTCCTGTGATTTGCCGATAGGGATACTTAACGTTTTCCAATCCCTCCCCTTTATCTGTTTGCCGATATATACGATCTGCCCCACATGATAGGCATAATGAGCTAGCTGCCGCTCGATCGCATCAATGACAGAATGTGCCTCTCCTCTAATGGTAATCGTCTTTCCTAAATCAGCCGGCTCCAATGCTTCAAGCGCATTCAGAACAACACTCCATCCTTCCTCCCATAACGAATGCATCTCTTTTTTCATTGTAACTGTATCATTGAACTCTTCGTCCCGGTTTCTCGTTGTCTTTTCTCCATCCGTTATTAGAAAATCTGTCCACCGTGATAACATATTTTCGTACATATGCTTGACGATTACACTGATACTATTTGATTGTTCATTCAAACGCCATTGAATATCTTCATCCGAAAGCTGTAATAATGTATCATCTCCTAATTTCCTTACACTATAAAAGCGTCGTTGAATAACCGTTAAGTATTCCTGCTCAAATGCCATACAATGCCTCCTCCTTTACAATGACCAACCTATACTTTCTCTGTCCTCTTTACATTATCCTTTTTATGGATAATGGGTATTTTTATTTCATGTGGAACAGAAACGATAATAGTAAACGCTCTTAAAAAGAGTAAAAGAGAATATTTCTATGTGTTACAAATTCACCTTTATTTAGAAAGAAAAGAGTTACTTCCATCTTTCTTCATGCACAGTAAATGTGAGCTTTTGAGGATTTACATAATCTTCGGGATCAGAGAGGAATAGAAGCTCGGGTCGTTTCTCTTCTGCCAACAGTTTAAGTTCCTGCTGAAGATTTGCTTTATAATTTTTGGCAGCCGTGGTAACCGGAGGAGCCCAATTGTCATGATGTGTTGGTACAAATAACTTTGGCTCTAATGCCTCCATATATATCCTTGGATCACGCAGGCCATTGAAATATTGATTGAATCCCACAATAGCCCCGACCTGAACATCTGTCCATGGTAAGTTTTCCATAACCTTAATCAAGCCTGGTTCCTTTTCCTTAATCGGCCCTGCCGAATCATTCCATGTCAAAGTGAATTCACCTACCTGAAATTGATACATTAAAGTCCCGCCCTCATCTTCCCCGATTGCACCAAGAAGTTTCTTCAAATCTCCCATTGGTGCCTCGCTATCAAAAGACTTTATAGGGAAGAATCCATGTGATTTATCTTGCATATCGGGAACTGTAACGGCTGAGTGAATATGAGAAAGTGCTGTAATCCGCACACCTTCTAAAAAATCAAGTTGGCTCATCTCTCCAGGCTTTGCATCCTTCCCTACGGCCTGAAGACATGTGATAATCTCTGCGTTTGCCGCATCTTCTTTTATCTTATTGCAATGCTCCGGCGTACCTACAACAATAGCGCCTGTTTGTTCACTAATAGCTGCTGCATTGTCCGAATGGTCATAGTGCGCATGCCCAATAAAGATCGCTTCAGGCTGTAAGGAGATCAGCTCTTTTACAGTAGCTGGAACGTAGTCTCCTTTCTCCCTGCCTGGAATCCAGCTATTAAGCAAAATTACATGTCCGTTAATCGCTGCTGCGAAATTTGAAACACCGATCCAGGAAAGAATTACTTTATCCTTCGTAATATCACCAGTTGCCGGGTCTACATTTCCTTCACCAAAAAATTTCTGCCTTGTTTCAATTAACTGGGATTCCTCCCCCTCTACGACTTCTGGCTCCTCGACTCCTATAATAAGTACAAGAAGAAAAGCAGCAAGACTAATAATAAATATTGAAAAAATCGTCTGCTTTTTCACTGCAAGAACCTCCTGTTTAAACTGTTATGTTATTCTTACAGTTCCCAACTCTATTCAAAAAAAACATTCTTTACCGTTTTGTAAAGGAATGAATTTTCTCATTATCTATTCACTAGAGCGTCTTCCTATGACAGCGGCTTTTAGGGGACAAGTAAGAAGTAAAAAAGGCTGCCCAGCAATTGGACAGCCTCAGCTTCTCTCTATTTTATTGGAACTTCTACTATAGCTGTCGTTTCAAACTCACCTGATGGATAAATAGAGACTTTCCCTTCGTATTTACCGACTACTTCCTTTACGATAAATAAACCTTGGCCTCTAATTTTGCCCTCTTCCGGCTTCTTCGTCGTAAACCCTTTGTTAAATACTTGTGTATCATCCTTGATAGCTGGCCCTGTATTAACAATCTTAAATATATAGCGTTCCTCATCTGCTTCACAGCGAATTTCTATTCTTCGTTTTTCTTCAGGAAGCTCTGTTGTAGCATCGATTGCATTGTCGATCAAATTCGATAGAATTTTAATTAAATCGGTCGTCTTAATGCTAGCAAATGAAGTTGCTGAGACGGAAATATCCATATCAATAGCATGGTTTTGAGCAGCAAGCTTCTTTGTTTGGAGAAGAATAAGAAGACCTGGGTGATCTACACCTAATTTTATTACTTCAATTGACTGGATGTCCTTATTAAGGGAGGCTAAGTACTGCTGTGCCTGCTCTGGTTCCCCAATTTGAAGAAGGCCGTGCACGACCTGAATATGATTCGTAAAATCATGACGTAAAGAAGAAACAGAGGCAATTAATGCTTTGATTTCCGCTTGATAGGTATCCTCTGTATATCCTACTTCCTTCTGCACTTCCTTTTGATACCATCTTTGCATAAATAAAAAGGAAACAATTACCATAATAATGAATACACCATTAAAAATAAAAAGCGAGAGATTGTCTTTTAGTACCTGCCCCTTAATATCATTGACCGTATTCACACTAATATCAATTCCTAAGTAGCTGATAACGTCCCCTTCTTCATTTTTTATAGGGGCCCCTACAGTTAGATAAGTACCGTATTTAGGGTCTTTTATAATATCAGTTACAAAAGTTGTCTTCTTATAGTACGCAATATTCACTTGCTCCTCTGGAACAGTACAGACTTCTCCTATTGGAAAATCTTCACGTGCTAATGAGCTTTTCGGAGGATGCCCTACAATCCATGTCGTAGAGACTACTGGATTATCTACATTGAAAGTATAAACATATAGCGCACCCAGCTTCTCTCGAGCATCGTTTAAATAACTTCTTAATTCCCAATAATATTTATTCTTTGTCGGGTTTTCTAAAAAACGTTCATAAGCAACCATATCTATCTCCGCAGCAATGGATTTTGCTGCTTCTAATGTCTGGTTTGCAATAGATTCCTCAACTGTACCAATAATCTTTTTATACGAAGTATAAATACTTAAACTAGTAAAAAAAAGAAGTAGCGCAGCAGATAGAATCAGTACAAGTTTTATTCTAGATTTCTTCATAATATCGTGTGTACTTCCTTATCTTTTAAAGTTGAATCTATCTTGAAAAGATAAGACTCTTCACCCTCCGCAGGTAAAATACCGCTATGCTTGTTATGTCGGACTTTTACTCAGAATGTTTATTATACTATACCTTTCTTTCCCTCATAATGCACTATTACCCCATAAATCTATTAATTCGTAAACTTTATTATTCCGATAAAATTACTAGTATAATAACTTTACACTATTATTTAAAAATCGTATACCCCTGTCTTATTCTATTAAATTCAATAAATCAAACTGTTTTTATAGATTTCCTTATTCTATAAAAATATATTTTATTTGCTTATATCCACAGTAAGATTATTTTAAAACGATACTCTGACCCTATAATTTTTCAATAAAGTGATACTTTCAAAAGCATCAGGAGCCTGCTAATGTTGGAACAAATAAAAAAGAAGGATGATTTTTATGAATACAGCTAAAAGCTATACAAACACTCACCTTTTCGATTTGATTCTAACCGCTATGTTAGTATCTCTCGTGTTTGTGGCAACTCTTTTCATCAATATTAAACTACCGATTACAGCAAATGGCGGATTGGTGCACCTTGGGACAGCTATGCTCTTTATCGTTTCCATTCTATTCGGTCCTAAAAAAGGCGCTATTGCTGGAGCAGTTGGGATGGGGCTATTCGATTTGATATCCGGCTGGACGTTATGGGCACCCTTTACGTTCCTAACACGTGGTCTGCAAGGATATATTGTCGGGAAAATTGCCTGGTCAGGTAATCGTGAAGGAAAAAGCTTTATCTTTAATTTAATAGCTCTCATTTGTTCTGTCCCTTTTATGCTGGCCGGTTACTATATTTGCGAGCGTGTTCTCTTTAGCAGCTGGGTGGTGCCATTAGGATCAATTCCTGGAAACCTCGTACAAAATGGGGTGGGCCTCCTGGTTGCCATTCCAGTATGTGCAATGTTAAAAAAGCTCCCTATCTTTAGATAAGGAAAGGTTGTAACCGAGGGGGGCTAATAACAAGACTAATCCTGCGGGCCGGTTACTGATTTTCTATATAAAATAAAACCAAAGCAGCTTCCTGAAAAGCTGCTTTGGTTTTATAAAAAACTTATTTTATTACCTTTATAAAATGCTTTAAAATCCTGGCTGTCAAGCCCCAGATAGTATATTTGCCGTAATCGTAAAACCATTCTTCCATAGCACGGGCTCTCCATTGATACTGTGTACCGTTCATAATCTTCTCAAATGGGAAATCTGATGGCGGTACCGGTTCAACCGAGACTAGGTGCATATAAGGTTCATATTCCAACAGCCATTTTACCGGTACAGTGAATATTTCTTCCACTTCTTCTTTGTTGAAAGAATGAATAATCTGCCTGGAATCGATAGCCGCTACAAATGGATAGACGACAAATGTCGGAGAAGCAATATATGGACTCAGGCTCCCTATCACTTCAACTGTTTTCGGGTCTACTCCCAATTCTTCATAAGTTTCACGTAAAGCCGCCGCTAATGGAGATGGATCAGTCACATCAATTCGTCCACCAGGAAAACTAATATCACCAGGCTGCTTCCTCATTGTATAAGAACGCACCTCGAACAAGACATGCCACTCTCCATCTATCTGAACTAATGGAATTAAAACGGCTGAACGAAACGCCGTCTCCTCCCCAATAAACAGGGATTGATTGTCATTTAGCTGACCCCTCATTTTGTCCAGGAACATAAAATTCCGCTCCTTTACTCTTTTTCTTTTTAATTATCGTATCATCATTCCATAGGTAAAGCGTATTAGTATGCCTACAGTGAATTTACTACATTCTTTTCCCTGTAAAAAGAATAAAAAATGCTTAGACTAATATTGAAAAAGCATATTTATGATTTACACATTATGGTAAAGTAATGATAATAATCATAAAAGAAGGTGAGCTGCAATGGCAAACGTATCGATTCAATTCAAACACTTACAGTTGCCATTTTTCGTTTGCTCACTGTCTACGTATATAAAAAGGGCGTAAACTTTTACACGTGCAGCTAAACCTTATGACAGCTTTTGTCATAAGTCAGCCTGTTGACAAACGCTTTCATTCATCGTTGCTTGCCTCGCTTGTCCGCTCATGAACTTAGGTTCTATTCGCGTCTTCGCTCGTCGGCGCGCCTTGTCTGGCAAGCGTTTTCAAGACAGGCTGGGTAAACCTTCATTAAAAAAATCTATTTAAAAAAACGTAAAGACAAAGTCGAAAAACGACTTTGTCTTCACTCTGCCTTATGACAGCTTTTGTCATAAGTTTTTTTATTTGTAAGTTGAAGGAGGAACTAAAGGTGACGAAAAATATTTTAATAAA
>JAPSKP010000093.1 GCA_031181585.1 Lysinibacillus sp. | reverse complement strand
GATGTTGCTGCGGTTTGTTCGCTGGCCGCCGCAGCTTCTTCACTTGTTGCCGCAATGCTTTCGACAGCTTGCATAACCTCAGTAGATTGTGCGGATTGCTGCGCGCTTGCTGAGGCAATATTGTCTATTGCCATCATAACCTCAGTAGATTGTGCAGATTGTTGTGCGCTTGCTGCAGCAATTTCTAACGTCTTTTTATTAGAATGGGCAACCATCTCTGAAATTTGAGTAAAGGCATATCCAGTGCGTTTTGTGGACTCCATTCCATCTGATACAGCAAGGACACTTCGGGATGTGTTTTCCTGGATGCCTTTGATGATGGAGGTGATTTCTTTGGTAGCCCGACTAGATTCTTCAGCTAGTTTACGGACTTCATCCGCAACAACAGCAAAACCTTTCCCATGTTCTCCGGCACGCGCTGCTTCAATCGCTGCGTTCAACGCCAATAAATTTGTCTGGCTGGCGATATCATCAATCACTCTAATAATATTACCTATACGAGATGCATCCCTCTCAAGCAAGGCTATTTGAGTGCTTACGTCCTCCATGCCATTAATAGATGCTTGTACTACCTCGTTGCCCTCAGCAGCAACTTTGTTGAGATCATCACTTAATTTAGCTGTCTCGTCGGCATTTGTCGCTACTGAATCAATTGCTATATTTAGTTGCTGAAATAACTCCTTCATCGTTTGAGCATTATCTGCCTGGCTATCTGCGCCTTCTACAATCTCAGTAAACATTTCTGAGATTCTTTGTGAATCATTTGCTTGTGTAGATGCACTGCTAGCGACCTCCTCAGTTGTAGCCGAGATTTGCTGGGCGGATGCAGATACACTTTCAGCAGACTGTAAGATGCCCTCAACGGTTTTACGTAAACTGATTACCATATTATTGATGGAACGGGCCAGGTCTCCGATTTCCTCTTTTGTATTGATAGTAGTTGTCTCTGTTAGATCACCTTTCGATACTTTTTCAACTAATTGTGATACTTCTTTTAATGGCTTGGAGATAAGCCGTGAAATGACCAATCCAATGACGATATTGAATAAAACAGACAGAATAATAACAGCTATGGTAATCGTTCGTGCAGAACTATATAATACATCTGATTCTTTATAGGTTGTTTGTGCTAAACTTACATTTAAATCAATTAAGTCTTTAAGGTGACCCTGAACGGTGTTGCCTGATTCTGAAAACTCCGGAGCCATTAATAAATAACTTTCTGTATCATTTGCATAAGCATAGCCAACTGCCGTCTCGTATAGAGATAAATAATTATCTAATGCAGGGTGGAGCTGGTCAAGAATAGCTTGTTCCTTCGGAGTAATTATAGTCTTCTCGTATTTTTCTATATTGCTCTTTATATCTTTAACTGTTTGTAGCCGTACTTCATTGGTTGCATCTTTTTGTTCTTTAGTAGGCAACGTGAAGGTCATGTCTCTTATTTGCACACGAAGGCGCTGATAATCGGTTTCGG
This sequence comes from Lysinibacillus sp., assembly GCA_031181585.1. Lineage (GTDB taxonomy): Bacteria > Bacillota > Bacilli > Bacillales_A > Planococcaceae > Lysinibacillus_B. Next base: position 11,513 of record JAPSKP010000093.1, on the reverse strand, counting down.
CTCTTCCTAAATCACTTATTGGCAACACACGCTCGTAATACATAAAATTAATATCTTCCTTCATAGTGCCTAAATTGATTAGTCCGTAAATTCCAACCGCTCCAAGAACGAGACTCATTACAGCAAAAGTACTAATCAACTTAACAGATGTCCTCAAGTTTTTAAACCAATTCAAAATATGTTCCTCCACTTTCTTTAATAGGTATTACCTATAATAAATTTTGTAATATACGGCAACAACAAGACATTTTGTTAAAAAAAATGATGAAATGCAATAATTCTCTCATAACAAAAACCTTTTTACTATTATAGCTTTTTTTGTAAACAGAAAAAAGTCCTATGAAGAAAAAATAATATGAGAGAAACATAATTTTCAATAACTGAGTGAGCACTAGTAAAGAAGGAAGGTTCTTTTTAATTCTCCTCTTATTAATCTTCTCAATTCATGAGCCTCAGCATATATGGCGATTGAACACACTAGGCTGGTTTTTGCAAATGGTATATACAGATTTTTCTATAACATGAATTTCACTACTTTCTAACAAGTTTCCTTCTGTTTGCCGTTTGTGATAGCGTCATAATTCGACGTAACACTGAGGTTGCGAGACTTAGAGCCTCAACGGATTCGACAATTTTCGCCGTTGCGTTTTATATATTGCTCATGTATATTTAAACCATCGCGAAGCAAGTAGTACCGGTACAAAAGTATATAAATATATCAAAGCATACTAAACAGAGATTTTAGTTATCGAAGATTTATTTAGTTAGGCATTACGGGTGCAAACTAATCGGTAAACAGCATTGAAAACTGCGTAGTTTGGTGCAAATTGCCATAACGGGAGAATGCATGATCTGGTATGCAGTTGAAAGGCCTTTGAGGCGAGGAAGTTACGAAACAATTTCCGGAACGTCATAGGCTGCACAAGAAAAGAACATCATGTAAAAATAAAAGTAAGAATAACGAATTGCGACTTCATCGCCACATTTACGGACAAAATCTACGTTAAGATGGTAGCAGGCTAATTTAATTTGTTTTAAGGCTCGAGGATTTGGATAAAAACATATTGAAGTTGATAATGCATAATTCTTGTTTCATCTTGGACACTTCTCTAGGAGGGATTGGATTGAATACAGGCGGCTTATTACGTGCATTTGATTTGGCAAAGCATCATAAAATGGATGTCCGGACATTTACGAATATCCAGCGTATAGTAGAAAATGAGGTAAATTGTAAAGGTCTTGTAGCAGATGAAATTACGGAGCAAATTATCATGTATCTACGGTATTGTAAAGCAGCGATGTTGGATATTACAACGGTGCAAGATTTAAAACGGGAAATTACAATTATAGAACAACAATAATATGAGAGATCCAAATAACAGGTTTAATATACGTAGCAGGGGGTAAAAATAGACTAGCAAGCTATCTTGATATGTTTTACCTCCTTTCTTTATATTGTTTATGTCATGTAGTTGATATAAACATTTTAGCGCTCACTAAGTTACATGAGCGCTCTTTTTATGTAGTGAAGAACAATTTTTAAAAGGTAAACTTCCAATTTCTTCACTACTTTTGTACTTCAGGAGCCAACTTTCCAGGGAGAATCGACATATTTATAAATCAAAAGACATGATTCCAAAAATATAGAAGTAAGGAAAAAGAAATATGTTCAGAAAATTGTTATTTATTTCTAAACAAACCTTTTTAGATTGTATATACTAGGTTGGAAGGGAAAGGAGGATTCGTATGCTTGTCTATAAAAATGACTATTTCGAAATTAGTGAAGACAATGGGAAAGTGTACATGTCGACTGCTAAGTCGGGGTTCCCTCTTAAAGAATTTGACGGCATTTTACGCAGCTTTCCTCGTATAAAACTAACAAATTTTGCACTTTTAAAAAATGTATTATCAAAGCCAAGTTCGAACCCTGTAGAAGTGGGGCAATGGCTTCCGAATTTAGAAATTGAAGTTTCACGCGATAAAATGGCTGCTTCGTTATTTATCAATGAGACAATGGATTATGTTCGTTCACACATTGAGGAGCTAAGCAGTCAAGTAAACAGGCTATTACAGGACAATCAGATTACGCATGGTATATTACCCTTACATATGGAGAAGATTACTCCAGGAAAGGCAATATTAATTGCTCAAGGCACGCCTCCTGTTAAAGGAGCTGATGCTCAAATTATTTATTTGGAAATCCCAGATCGAAAGCCTGTAATAAGAGCTGATGGAAAAGCCGATTATTATGATATGAATTTTATTCACGAGATTAACGAAGGGGCCTGGTTAGGGGAAAAAATCCCTCCAAAGCCGGGCTGCGACGGAATGACAATTTATGGTGAAAACATCCCTGCCCCTCCAGGTAGAGATGCGAATTTGAAATATGACCGCAAATCTGCCTATGAGGTGGAGGAAGAAGGAAAAATCATCCTACGCTCTCGAATCGGCGGGGTCCTTGAACATAGTAGAGGACAAATCTCTGTCAATCATCATCTGCCGATTAATGGCGATGTAGGAATAGAAACAGGTAATATAGACTTTGAAGGATCAATTAGTATCCGCGGCACAGTACAACACGGCTATACTGTTATTGCTAGAGGAGATGTTTCTATTGAAGGTCCAGAGGGAGTTTCAGGTGCGAAACTAATCAGGTCGGTTGAGGGCGATATTTATATTCGAGGCGGGATATTTGGTTTAGGAGAAACACGTATAGAAGCAGGGGGCAATATTTTTGTAAAGCATGTAAATGAAGCAAATCTATTCGCGGGACAGAATATCAGTATCGGTTTTTATGCAATCGGTTCCAATTTAAATGCTGCTTCTATTTTTGTGGATGAAAGAAAAGGAAAAATCATTGGCGGCAGAGCAGTTGCGAAAAATCAAATCGTAACTTCGATATCTGGAAACCGCCTGGAAAGACGGACGGAGCTTGTTGTGAATAGTGTGAATAAAGAAGAAGCATATACACATGTTCAGGAAAAAGCTACGCATTTAAAAAGTCTTCATGAAGAAATTATAAGACTCGAAGAACAAGTAAACCGTCTAGATATTATTCGTTTAAACTCTCAACAGCTCGCTGCCCTGGAGCAGGCAAAACAGAAGCTGGACGGCTATAAGGAAGAAGCTGCGCATATTGATCAAGAAATCAAGCAGATAATGAATGATTTACGCAATGCAGGGAAAGAGGAAATTGTCGTAACGAAGATGGCCTATCCTGGGACATTCATTCAAATTGGCAGGAAGGCCTCCATTCTATCAAAAGCGACAAATGGGAAATTTCTATTGGAGTTTGGAGAGTTGAATGTATAATGGTGAAACACATCCCGGTTTACGCACATCGAGGTGCCTCCGCATACGTACTGGAAAATAGTATGGAGGCTTTTGAGAAAGCGATTGCCCTTCAGGCAGACGGTATTGAACTGGATGTCCAATGTTCAAAAGATGGTACAGTTTTTGTCTTCCATGATTTGAATTTAAAAAGACTGACGGGCGTCGATAAATTCATCCACGAATGTTCAGATAAAGAGCTAAGTGACTTTAGGATTGGTAGAAGAGTATTTCTCCGCTTTATTGGCAATAAACGAATTCCTAAATTTGAGAAGGTGCTGGAGTGGGCCAATAAGCATAGTATTAAGCTGAATATTGAAGTGAAAGAGTCGCTGATAGACAATTTAGATCCGCTTATTCAGCTCTTAAAAAAGCATGTATTGCCCAAGGGAAGCCATGTATCGTCCTTCCATGATATCTTGCTAAGAGAGATAAAAGAGGGATGTCCACATGTAGAAACAGCCATCATTGTCACGAGAAAGTTCAATTGGGCAGCGTTACAGAGTATGAAGCATATTGACGCTGTTCATGCTCATAAAAGGTACTATAAGCCGCGCTTTTTACAAGTTTGCGAGGATGCGAAGAAACCTATGCGTTTTTATGCTATTGATGGAAAGGAAGCATTCCTCCAGTCACCGCATCCTATTGTTGCTGGTTGGATTACGGACTTTCCAGATCGGCTTGTTAAAAACCAACGAAATCAGAAAAAAAAGGTGTAGCCGCGTTTGCGGTTACACCTCTTTATTTTTTTCCGAAGAAGGTACGGGTTTCCTTTGCCAACGCGGTGCCACTTTACCTTTTTTTCTATCGCGGTGGAGCAGAAATCCTGCAAAAAAGCCGAAACCTGCGAGAAAAAAGATAATACCCACAATAAATTGGAGCCATAGCCATGGGAAAGGAAAAAGTAAATTGCTAAATAACGTATCGCGCATGAACTTAATGCCCGCAGCTGCCATCAAGCCGGGAATAAGTAGTACGATAAACGCTGCCATACGAGCCATACGGAAACCTCCTAATCATATTATTATTGTACAATGACACACTAGAAAGTCAAGAACAGGCAACTTAACAAGGTTTTAGCAAAGAAAGGCAAGTGTTTTAGAAAAGTTGGAATATTCTCAATAAAAGGAAGTTGTGTTTTTTTAGTTGCGTTCTGCCCGAATTGAAAGTATTGTAAATTTATAGGCCGAATCATTATTGTGGAAAAAACATAATATTCGCTTTAAGTAGAAAAAAGCTTTATTTAAGAGAAAAATTGTTCTTAAAAGCGAAAGGGGATATAGGTTATGGAGATTTTTAAATACATGGAAAAATACGATTACGAACAGCTTATCATGTGTCAGGATAAAGAATCTGGCTTAAAGGCAATAATTGCCATTCATGATACTACATTAGGCCCGGCGCTTGGGGGATGCCGCATGTGGACTTATGCTTCTGAGGAACAGGCAATTGAAGATGCCCTTCGTCTAGCAAGAGGAATGACATATAAGAATGCGGCTGCAGGATTAAATCTGGGCGGCGGCAAAACGGTTATCATCGGGGACCCCTTTAAAGATAAAAACGAAGAGATGTTCCGTGCATTAGGTCGATTCATTCAAGGGTTGAACGGCCGCTATATTACTGCAGAGGATGTAGGAACTACAGTTTCAGATATGGATATCATCCATGAAGAGACAAACTATGTAACAGGTATTTCACCAGCATTCGGCTCTTCGGGGAATCCTTCTCCAATTACGGCTTATGGTGTTTATTTAGGCATGAAGGCTGCGGCGAAGGAAGCATTCGGTGAAGAAAGCCTGGAAGGCAAAAAAATTGCTGTTCAAGGTTTAGGTAACGTAGCGTATACATTATGTGAGTACCTGCACCGTGATGGCGCACAATTAATCGTCACAGACATCAATCAAAACGCAATTGACCGTGTCGTAGAAAATTTTGATGCAGTAGCGGTTGCACCTGATGAAATCTACAAGCAGGACGTAGATATTTTCGCGCCGTGTGCACTGGGAGCTATCATCAATGATGAAACGATCCCTCAATTAAAGGCAAAAGTGATTGCAGGCTCTGCAAATAACCAGCTGCAGGAATCACGTCACGGACAAATATTACACGAAAAAGGAATTTTATACGCACCTGATTATGTTATTAATGCCGGCGGTGTTATTAACGTAGCAGATGAACTATATGGTTATAACCGTGATCGTGCAATGAAACGAGTGGAAACGATCTATGAGAGCCTGACAAAAATATTTGCTATTTCAAAAGAAGAAGATATCCCAACATATGCAGCGGCCAACCGTTTAGCTGAACAACGCATCGCTCGTGTAGCAAAATCACGCAGTCAGTTTTTGAAAAACGAAAAGAGCATTTTAAATGGCAGATAAATTGCTGCTTGTTAATGCAGGGTAAGTTAAAATGGGAGAGGAAGATTATCTTCTTCTCTTATCTTATAAGGGGGCTCGTTTATGGCAAAGGACTATGATGTAGTGATATTAGGCGGAGGAACGGGAGGCTATGTAGCTGCAATCCGTGCCTCACAACTAGGATTAAAGACAGCGGTTGTTGAACGTGATAAACTAGGGGGTACCTGTTTACATAAAGGCTGTATTCCGAGTAAAGCTCTATTGAGAAGTGCGGAAGTATATGCCCAATCGAAAAAAGCCATGGACTACGGAGTAGATGTCAATGGTATCAAATTAAACTTTGAAAAAGTACAATCACGAAAGAATGCTATCGTTGACCAGCTTTATAAAGGTGTCCAGCATTTGATGCAAAAAGGAAAAATTGATGTGTTTCATGGCACTGGAAGGATACTAGGACCTTCTATTTTTTCACCTATGCCTGGTACTATTTCTGTAGAGATGGATAACGGTTCAGAAAATGAAATGCTTGTACCGACTAATGTTATTATTGCTACAGGCTCTAGACCACGTGTCCTTGATGGGATACCAGTAGATGGCCAGACTATTCTTACATCCGATGATGCGCTGCAAATGGATGATTTACCAAAATCTATCCTTATCGTTGGCGGTGGTGTAATTGGTATAGAATGGGCTTCAATGCTAGCGGATTTTGATGTGGACGTTACAATTCTTGAATACGGAAATCGTATCCTTCCAACTGAAGACGAAGATATTTCCTCGGAAATAACAAAACTGCTGAAAAAGCGTAAGATTCGTATTATTACAGATGCAAAAATGGATGTTACAACATTCCGTACATCTGAAGAAGGCGTTTCTATATCGCTTGAGAATGGTGAGGCGTTTATGGCGGAAAAAATGCTGATTTCTGTGGGTCGAACGGCCAATGTGGAGAACATTGGTATAGAAAACACTGAAATTGAAATTGAAAACGCTTGCATAAAAGTAAATGAAAACTACCAAACGCGAGAGAGTCATATATATGCGATTGGAGATGTTATCGGAGGTATGCAGCTTGCTCATGTAGCTTCACATGAGGGAATAAGAGCGGTGGAACATATAGCAGGCATAAAGCAGGAGAGCCTGTCTTACGAAAATATCGCACGCTGTGTCTATTCAAACCCTGAGGTAGCGAGCGTTGGATTAACGGAACGCCAAGCGAAGGAAAAGGGCCTTGAAGTGAAAATCGGAAAATTTCCCTTTAAGGCAGTTGGAAAGGCACTCGTACATGGTGATACAGAAGGCTTTGTGAAAATTGTTGCTGATGAAGAAACGAATGATGTGTTAGGGGTCCATATTATTGGCCCTCACGCAACAGACTTGATTTCAGAGGCAGCTCTTGGCATTTTCCTGAATGCTACACCATGGGAGATGGGGGCAGCTATTCACCCTCACCCATCATTAAGCGAAGTTATTGGCGAAGCAGCACTTGCTGTTGAAGGAAAGGCACTTCACTTTTAACTCCATTTAACAAAAGTTTTTCAGCTTTATAAGCGGTGAGGTACTTATGGATGTAAGTTTCTTGTTTTGCAGTTGAGACATACGTTTAAAGATATCGTACTCACCAGAGGGTCCTGCGAATCTGAAAGGGAACTTTTAAGAGAAAACAGACCTAAGCTGGTCGCACCCTGCGGCAGTAGTTAGCTGAACCGCTTTTCAGCAGGGCCCAGGCATAAAACGTAAATCAAAAGCAATGAAGTTGAGGCGTAATCAAGAGAGGAAAGGGGATGTTTGCATGGAAGAAATGCTACATCATGAAAGTTTAGGTTTATCAAACGAAGATGTTCTGAAAATGTATGAGACAATGCTGCTTGCAAGAAGATTGGATGAACGTATGTGGCTGCTAAATAGAGCAGGCAAAATTCCGTTTGTAATCTCATGTCAGGGACAGGAAGCTGCCCAAGTAGGAGCAGCCTTTGCACTGGATCATACAAAAGATTATATCGCTCCGTACTATCGGGATATGGGCGTAGTTTTACATTTCGGGATGACAGCGAGGGATTTGATGCTATCGGCTTTTGCAAAAGCAGAAGATCCAAATTCCGGCGGACGTCAGATGCCTGGGCACTTCGGTCAGAAAAAGAATCGAATTTTAACAGGTTCTTCTCCTGTGACAACACAAGTTCCGCATGCAGTGGGGGTAGCGCTTGCTGGGAAAATGCAGCAAAAGGATTTTATTACATTTGCTACACTCGGAGAAGGATCCTCCAATCAGGGTGATTTCCATGAAGGCGCGAATTTTGCGGGCGTACACAAACTTCCGGTCATCATTATGGTTGAAAATAATCAATATGCGATTTCTGTACCGGTTGAGCGTCAATTAGGTTGTGCAAAAGTATCAGATCGGGCGATTGGATATGGCATGCCGGGTGTAACGGTAGATGGAAAAAATCCGCTTGAAGTTTATAAAGTCGTAAAAGAAGCAGCAGATCGGGCACGCAGAGGTGAGGGGCCAAGTTTAATCGAAACGGTGACATACAGATTAACTGCCCACTCTTCGGATGATGATCATCGTCAATATCGTACAGCTGAGGATATTGAAGAAGGACGTGCAAAAGACCCGATACTCCTTTTCGAAAACTACTTGAAGGAAACGGGTACAGCGACGGAAGAAATGTTACAGCAGCTAAATGAAAAAATTGCAGAAATCGTGAATGATGCAACCGATTATGCTGAAGCAGCTCCATATGCCGCTCCAGAGCATGCTCTTAAATATGTATATGCTGAAGGGAGTGACGAGTAATGCCGGTAATGTCATATATAGATGCTATTAATCTAGCAATGAAAGAAGAGATGGAACGTGACGAACGCGTTTTTGTATTAGGGGAAGATGTAGGGCTTAAAGGCGGCGTTTTCAAAGCAACGATGGGACTGTACGAGCAATTTGGCGAACAGCGGGTACTCGATACGCCGCTTGCTGAAAGTGCAATTGCTGGAGTGGCTATCGGGGCAGCGATGTATGGTATGAGACCGATTGCTGAAATGCAATTTGCTGACTTCATCATGCCGGCGGTCAATCAGATTGTATCTGAGGCAGCAAAAATCCGCTACCGCTCTAATAATGACTGGTCATGTCCTCTAGTCGTACGCGCTCCATTCGGCGGAGGGATTCATGGAGCCTTATATCATTCTCAATCAGTAGAGGCCTTGTTTGCTGGGACACCTGGGTTGAAAATCGTTATTCCATCAACTCCTTATGATGCAAAGGGCTTGTTGAAAGCAGCAATTCGCGATGAAGACCCGGTACTATTCTTCGAGCATAAGCGTGCTTATCGCCTTGTGAAAGGAGAAGTACCGCTTGATGATTATACACTTCCAATTGGAAAAGCAGATGTGAAGCGTCAAGGGGATGATATCACAGTCATCACGTATGGTCTGGCCGTGCATTTTGCACTGCAGGCAGCAGAGCGATTAGCAGCAGATGGAATTGAAGCTCATATCCTTGATTTACGCACAGTATATCCTCTCGATCAGGAGGCAATTATTGAAGCTGCTTCTAAAACGGGGAAGGTCCTACTCGTAACAGAGGATAATAAGGAAGGAAGCATCATGAGCGAAGTGGCAGCTATCATTGCAGAACATTGCCTGTTTGAACTGGATGCGCCAATCCAGCGTCTGGCTGGTCCGGATGTTCCTTCTATGCCTTATGCACCAACAATGGAAAAATTCTTCATGATTAACCCAGAAAAAATAGAACGAGCAATGCGTCAACTCGCAGCGTTTTAGGAGGGAACTATTATGATACAAAATATAACGATGCCTCAACTCGGGGAAAGTGTAACAGAGGGAACAATCGAACGCTGGCTCGTTAAAGTCGGCGATAAAGTCAATAAATACGATCCACTGGCGGAAGTTAATACCGATAAAGTACAGGCAGAAATTCCGTCCTCATTTACTGGAGTAGTGAAGGAGTTGCTTGCTGAAGAAGGGGAGACACTGCCGGTTGGAGCTGTGGTATGTACGCTTGAAATTGAAGGCAAGGAGGAGCTGCCTGCTGCTCCTGAGCCGAAGAAATCAAATGTGAGTTCTGCAATTATGAATGCAGGTGTTCATACGCCGCTTCCGAAAAAGGAGGAGGCTCAGCCATCCCGTAAACTCCGCGAACCAAAAGGAAAAGCTAGATATTCTCCAGCTGTCCTAGCGCTTGCTGCTCAACATAGCATTGATTTGGAAAATGTCCAAGGTACAGGATTGGAGGGGCGTATCACTCGTAAAGATGTTTTAGCCTTCATCAATTCGGGAGGGCATACAGCTAAAGCGCAGCCTGAGCAGGCGGAAGCAGAAGTAATAACTACTGCCCATGAAACGGTAGAGCGTGCAGAAATGCCGGCGCAGGCGGATAGAAAAGAAGTTGCATCTTCTTCACATGGAGATGTAGAAATTCCAGTAACTAATATTCGCAAAGTAATCGCTAATAATATGGTACGCAGCGTCCAAGAGATCCCTCATGCTTGGATGATGATGGAAGTAGATGTTACGGACCTTGTTGCATACCGGGATTCCATTAAGGGTGAGTTTAAAGCGAAGGAAGGCTATAATGTAACTTATTTCGCATTTTTCATCAAAGCAGTTGCACAAGCGCTCAAGGAATTCCCGATGATCAATTCCACTTGGGCAGGCGATAAAATTATACAAAAGAAAGACATCAATATGTCAATTGCCGTCGCTGCTGATGATCGATTATTTGTACCTGTTATAAAACACGCTGATGAAAAGTCAGTAAAAGGGATTGCTAGGGAAATCCAAGAGCTTTCCCAACTAGCAAGATCCGGGAAGCTGCGTCCTGAGCATGTTTCAGGCGGTACTTTCACGATCAATAATACAGGCTCATTTGGATCCATTCAGTCAATGGGAATTATCAACTATCCTCAAGCTGCTATATTACAGGTGGAAAGTATTGTTAAAAAACCGGTAATTGTTGGTGAAAATATGTTCGCTGCAAGGGATATCGTAAATCTTTGTTTATCTTTAGATCACCGAATACTCGATGGACTCATTTGCGGGAAATTTCTAAAAAGAGTGAAAGAAATACTCGAAAACACGAATAAAAATACAATGTCAGTCTACTGACAACTCGCAGGAAGCCTGTAAATATAGGCTTCCTTTGATTTTTATACTTTCTTGTAAGCGCATTCTCATGTAAAATATTGAGTAGAATATAGTAAGGGGGGAAGCTGATTAGCGTCCACATGTCAACTAACATGAAAGAAATTGAATTTCAGGCAGCTAGTTATGAGCAATGGCAAGATCAGGCGACTAACGCATTAAAAGGCAAACCGTTTGAATCACTGTTCACGAAAACAATCGAAGGGGTAACATTACAGCCTTTATACACACAAGAAATGTTACTAGAGAAACTTGGTGACCAGCTTGAAAAACAAGTAGCGACAATCCGTACGTTATCGGCGACGAATGGACTACAAATCGCACAACAAATTATTGGCGACTCACCTGAGCAATTTTTTAATAACTTAGAAGATAGCTTATCACGTGGAAATAAGGTTATCACAATAGATAGCCGTCTACCCTTCGGATTAGACGAGCAAATAATAGTAAAATTGTCGCATTATTTAACTGAATATTCATTTAAATTTATGGTAGAAAACAGCAATGACCCGCTTCTAAAGGTATTTGATACCATCGAAGAGAGCAAACGTGAGACTGTTGAAGGTTATATTATAAGCAAAGGCACAATTGAGTTAAAACAATATCCTAAAGTTCGTACATTGGGAGCAAACACAGTTTCCTATCATAACGAGGGAGCAA
>JAPSKP010000092.1 GCA_031181585.1 Lysinibacillus sp. | reverse complement strand
ATATGAGCTGACACAGGAAGGCAGAGAGCATCTTACACAGCATCTGCAAACGTTAGACAGTATTGTTTCGATAGGACAAAGGAGGCTGGGGTTATTATGAAATGGTTGAAACTGTACCCAAAGGCTTGGCGGGAGCGTTATGAGGAAGAGTTTCTCTATGTCTATTCGAAAAGCAGCATAAAGGGAATGCGGTTAAGGATGGATATGTTAAAACACTTTCTATTTTTCTGGATTGATGAACTCGCATTTAAAAGAGGAAAAGGGATGGGGGCAACGGCAATCATTTTATATTCCCTTGTCGTTTATGCGACAGTGCTAATGCTTACTTTGTTCGCTCAGGCTCTGGAAGGATATGAGGTGATGAACTGGAAGCTGTTTGTAGGCCAGGTTTATGCCATTCCGTCCCTCATTATTGTTCTATTATTGCTTGTGAGCCGCAATAAAGTATTGAAGGTTAAAAGGCAGGCTCACCTTTAAAACAATAAAACGTGTTGCTCCGTTATGGACAACACGTTTTTATTATATTTATCAAAAAAGAAACAAATGTTCGTTTTTTGCTCCACTCAAAGTAGAAAGAGAATTTATTTGATTTTCATATTATTAGTATAAAATATTTTTGAGTATAAGTCTATATTTCTTCCAAAAACTCTCATACGATTAGGGTACTCGGCCGGGAATTTAAAAGGATAGGAATAAGGAATTTGACAAAATACCATTGGGATCGAAATTTAAAAATCAGGCTTATAGGGGAGACACTTTTTAATTTATTATACTGGATGTATTTTCCATTCTTAGCTCTCTATTTTAGCCAGGCAATCGGTTTGTCATGGGCGGGACTGATGATGATGGTTCCTCCATTGATTAGCTTGATCGGCAATATAATTGGAGGAAATATTGCGGATACAGCAGGGAGACGTCCTGTCATGCTGATTGGTGCTAGTGTTCAGGCGTGCATGTTTGCATTATTTGCCTTATCTTCTTCGTCTTTACTTGATTATATTGCTTTTCTAGGAATCAGTATCGGAGGAGCACTATATAAACCTGCAAGTGATGCTATGGTTGCCGACTTGGTTGAAGAAAATCATCGGAAAGAGGTTTTTGCAACCTTTATCACATTCAAAAATATCGGCGCCGTACTAGGCCCTATTATGGGAGCCATCCTATTTTTTGAATATCGTATATGGCTGCTGTGGAGCTGCGCGGTTGTTTTGTTTCTTTATACGGTGGTTATTTTTATAGCCATTGAGGAGACGATGCCGCAAATAACTAACAGGCAGCGAACGTCTTTACTTCAGCTATTTATAAAACAATTGGCTGACATGAAAGTGATTATGAAGGACCGGGCATTTATGTACTACATTTTGGCAGGGATATTTTCGGTTGTTGCCATCATGCAGCTCGATTTGTATTTAGCAGTATATGTCACGGAGCATGTTCCTTCACAAACGATTTGGCAGGGGAGAGATTGGCTGATAGAATTAGGCGGGGCTGAAGTCCTCGGCTGGATGCTTGGGTTAAATGGTGTGTTATTCGTCCTGTTCATTCTGCCTGTGACGAAATGGCTAAAGAAATGGACAGATCAACGAGTGTTTATTTTATCTTGTCTGCTTGCGGGTTTTGGCATGTTCGCCGTAGGGTTCACAACGAATTTTTGGCTATTGTGTCTGCTGACTGTTGTATTTACATTTGGCGAGGTTGTCCGTGCACCGGTGCTTTATCATTTTGTAAGCAGGCACGCTCCTGAACAGGCGAGAGCGCAATATATGGGGCTCGCAAATATGCAGTTTACAATAGGGCGTATTTTGGCGCCTATTACTGTTTTTCTATCTACTTGGCTGTCGTCGATACCGATTTTCAGCTTGATTCTGTGCAGTGCATTAATCAGTATGGTGCTATATCTGAAGCTATTCAAAATAGAGCCAGAAGTATAGAACATTAAAACATATGTTATTTGGAATCCAAACTTTCTATTTATGGAGTCATTTAACGATTCTTACGGTCTCTATCCAACTTTAAAGTAATATTTAGATGGATAGAGACAATATAATATAATAGAAGAATTGAAGGGTACTTTAGAGATAGAATTTCATATAGTTATATTATTAAGCAGAGCGATTGTAATATATGAATTGAAAAAATACAAACGATTATGTTAATATTTGGTACAAGCTAGCAAACAGGAAAACGTTCGGAGGAGTAATATGAAAAAAGTGATCATAGGCATCCTATCAGTTGGAATTATTGCTGCTGGTATTTTTGTAGGACTCGAATATTATAAAAAGGATCAAATGAAATCGAGTTTGCAGACAGTAGAAGAAAATACACCGGAATGGGTATTTAAGCAGGAGATTCATGCGATGACGCATCAAAAAGTTTACGCTTCTGATAAATGGGATGAAGTCGTAGTGACTGAAGAGCTGATTGATGCGATGCTGCAAAAACTGGACGAGCAAAAAGAAGATTTCAAGAACGCTTCCTTTTACGATGAGACACTGACTGCCTGGAAAAGGGGCGACTTCTCAAATGCGGTGGAAGTTCATAATGAAATTTGGGCATCTCAAAACGGCACGATTGGCAAGGCAACGAGGCTATTAACAGCTGAAGAAGAAAAGCAGTATGTCGATCGATTGCTGGATCAGCAAAGAAAAAGAGAAGAACGCCAGCGAAATCTTCACAATATGTTGAACGAGACTAATAATGAATAACAAGAAACATAGGAAGAACGGGAAAAATGATTTCTCGTTCTTTTTTGTTTTGTCTCATTTTGCAGAATTCATTTAGCGTGTAATAAATTACAAAAAAATCCATTCAGCTTTTGAGCGATTATGATATGCTAGGAGTAAATGAAAATCCAGATTTTGAGTATTCTTTAACAATCAAAAGTTAGGAAGTAGTATGAACAGAAGAACAGGGGGAAATGGGATGGAAGATGCTTTATTATCTCGGGTACGGGAGACGCGTACAGAATTACGCGGGCAACAGATTGCCATAATCTTTGATGAATTTGATGAGCAGTGTATGCAGCTGACACTAGAACAGCGGATGGAGAAATACAGCAAGATGCTGGAAAGCCCGTTTCGTTTCTTCCGCGGCTCGGCCTATTTATTTTATTATGATATGACAAAATCCCCATCCATTTTCCATACGCTCGACAATAGACCGACATGGATCATGGGGGATATGCATATGGACAATTTCGGTGCATTCCAAAATGAAAAAGGAGAAATCGTCTACGATGTCAATGATTTTGACGAGGGGTATGTCGGTTCCTATTTATATGATCTCATTCGTATGAGTGTCAGTATTGGACTGTATATGGATGAGCAATTAATAGAAGAAACGGAGCAGGAACGAGTAATCCAATCCTTTTTAAACAGCTATCTGAAGCAGCTTGGCCGTTTCCAAAAGAAAAAGGATGATGCTTTTACACTGCGTTTCACAAAGGAGAATACAAAAGGACCCATTAAGAAAATCCTCAAAAAGCTTGAAAGCCGCCAACGCTCTCACTTGCTCCAGGATATTACAGAGGTGAAGAATGGCAAGCGGGTATTTGTCTGGAGCGATGAAGTGCAGCCGGTACCGGCAGAAACTAATACAGCCATTCAACAAGTGCTGTCAGACTATGTAATTAAAGATATTGCACTCAAGTTTGGATCAGGTACAGCATCCATTGGCCTAAAACGATACTATATTTTAGTCGAGGGTCAGAAAGATGCAGCAGGAGAGGAAGAGCTGGTATTGGAAATGAAGGAAGTGCGTACAGCCATTCCAGCCTATTTTCTGCCGTACTCTGAGAAGTTTTGGGCTGTCTTTGAGCATCAGGGAGCCCGGGTTGTTGGGACACAGAAAGCGATGCACCATTTAGAGGATCCGCATTTAACGTACGTAACGATGGACGGTCAGGACTATTATGTGAGAGAGCGCTCTCCGTATAAGAAAAAGGTAAAGCCGAAGCATTACAGATCAGTAGATGACTATATCGTAACAGCCGACATTATGGGCAAAATTGCAGCGAAAATCCACGCAAGGGCAGATATCGACTACTCGGATGTGTTCACTTACCATAGCGAAGATGAAATTTTAGAGCGGATTGGCGTTCATCATGACATGTTTGTAAATAGCACTATCCTCCAAGCGATGGCATATAAAAAGCAGGTTTATACAGATTTTGAGCTGTTTAAGGAGTGGGCGTCAGAAAAGAAAGGAGCGCTTTCTTTCATGGAAAGTGCATTGTAAGACAGCGATTTTTATTGAATGAGAGGCGACCGATAGAAAAGGCAGGGAAATCATGCTGGAACAATACACAGTCCTTCGTCATATTACGAAAGGATTTTCAAACGATCAAAAGTTTGTTGTACAAAATGGAGATGAAAAAGTACTTGTACGGCTGTTTGAAGGGAACCAAGAGCGGCGGGAGCAGGAATTTGAACTATTGCGGAAGCTTGAGCAGCTTGGTGCCAAAACGCTTCGTCCGATTGCAATGGAAGAGGGAAAGATGGTGACCTCCTTTATCGAAGGAAGCGATGCAGAGGAAGTTATTGAAACATTAACGGAAGCAGAACAGTATGATATTGGGTGGGAGGCAAGCCAGGATCTTTTGAAAATTCACTCCATTGAAGCAGAGGAAAATACTTGGTACGCCTACCAGCTTTCCAAATATAAGCGCTATGTAGAACAGTATCCAAAATTGCCGATAAAAGTAGCGGGGGATGACCAGATCATCCGCTTTATCGAAGAGCGGACTCCATTGATGAAGGGACGGCCATGCGTACTGCAGCATGACGATTTTCACCTGTCGAACCTGATTGTTGATAATGGAAAATATGCGGGTGCCATTGATTTTGGCCGCTTTGATTGGGGCGATCCAATATTTGACTTCAACAAACTTGGTATGTTCAGTACTGAAAAAAGTATCCCTTTTGCGGTTGGCATGATTGAAGGCTATCATAACGGGAAACCGCCTCATACTTTTTGGGAGCTATATGCACTCTATTTAGCGATGAATGTTTTCTCTTCCATTGTTTGGGGGCATAGGCAAGGCAATGAAGATGTGATGCTGCGTCATGTCGAGCGTTTCATCGAAGATCATAAAGGCTTTACGAAGGTTGTCCCTGCCTGGTACAAAGTATAGTTAGAGGTGAAAGCGATGATTAGAAAACTAGATAAAACAGAGCTGCTCCCGATGGATTTACTGCTGTTGGCAGACCCATCAGAGAATATCGTGCGCCAGTATATGGAAAGAGCGCAATGCTATGTGATGGAGCAAGAGGAAAAAATAGTTGGTGTGTACAGCTTACTGCCAACAAGACCTGCGACAATGGAGCTCGTAAACATTGCGGTGGATGAATCTGAGCAGCATAAAGGGTATGGGAAAGCGCTGATTCAGCATGCGATAGAAACAGCGCGGAGAGAAGGCTATCAAACAATTGAAGTAGGAACCGGTAATTCCAGTATTGGACAGCTGGCTCTCTATCAAAAATGCGGCTTTCGTATGACTCATATTGACCGGGATTTCTTTTTACGCCATTATGAGGAGCCGATTTTTGAAAACGGTATTCAATGTGTGGATATGGTGAGGTTAGCCATGGATTTGCAGGTAGAGGATAGAGAAAAGGAATAATAGGAGTAGGAAAGTGATCGCATGAAACGAATCGTTCTTTGATTACGATAGGTATCATTTTAGGTACAGGTTGATGGTCATCGGTTTGGATAAAAAAAGATAACCGTTTTATTATTTTAGATTGAGGCCGCCATTATATTGGTATTACAAAAGAAGTGAATACAGAAAAACCGTAAATGACTTCCTTGGTGGCATATATCCTGAATGATTCTCCTTTCATAATATGTAATTTGTAACTTTCCAAAGTACAAAACGACATATATTGAAAAAGGAGATACGAATGAAGAATCTCTATTATGTTGTTGTATTAACGGGAGTATGTTTTATTTTATTGACTGCTTGTTTAAAGCCGGTTTTTTCTGGTGATCAATATATACTTATTGAGAAGCGTGTTGGAGAAGATGAGAAGTATGAGGAGTTCAAAAAAGTAACAGCGCAAAGGAAAGTCGAAAAGGTTCGGGCAATTATCCAGACTGCTCGTTGGGAAAAAGCGAAGGTAGAGAGGGAACGTCCTCCGGATTACTTGTTCTTCTTCCAATTTAAAGATCCTGATGTAGAGGCAAAAGCTATACTGTATGAACTTTGGGTAAGCCCTGCAGGAGATCAAATTGAATTGGTAAGAAACGATGCACATGCTCAGCTAGATCAAGGTGTCTCGGCTGAAATGATGGAAATATTAATCGATGAAAGCAAATAGGACAGCATATAAACGGACCTCAAATGGGAGGTCTCAACCTGTTGACAAACGCTTTCATCCAGCGTTGCTTGCCTCGCTCGTCTGCTCCTGCCGCTTCGCTTTCGTCGCAAATAAAGAGCCATTCACTCATAAACTTAGGTTCTAATCGTGTCTTCGCTCATCAGCGCGCCTTGTCTGACAAGCGTTTTCAAGACAGGCCGAGTAAAACTTTGCTAAAAAACTATCAAAAAAATATAAAGACAAAGTCAAAAACCGACTTTGTCTTCACTCTGGGACCTCGAATGGGAGGTCTTTTTTATTTTCAGTTTCTCATGAGATTTTTCTAAGAAGGATATCATTTAAATATATCGATATTTGCGATATAATCGTATTGAACGATATAAAAGGAGTGTTGAAGAAAATGGAGAAATTAAATGAATGCTTTACATCGATTTATTATTACCTGCATCCAACGCAGCAGCAGAACATTACGCATCATAGTGTCCGGATTTTACAATTGATTCAAAAAGAGGGGGGTGTCACAGTTAGGAAAATTGCGGATGCCTTTCAAATTTCGCATAATACCGCTTCTGAACATATTAAAAAGCTAGAGCAGCAAGGGTGGGTAATGAAAGAACGTTCTGCAGAGGATCAACGGGTTGTCAATCTTACGCTAAGTGAGCTGGGAATAAAGGTCGTAAAGGAAAATACAGAACTGGATGGTGAGAAGCTGGAGAAGGCTTTCGCCCGGTTATCAACTGAAGAGCAAAAGCATGTGGAAGAAGCATTTCACTTGTTAAGTGAGGCGGCAAAAGATGTATACGGTAATTAAGGTAGTCATTTCAGCTTGTTTAATAGGAGCTGTTACGGAACTCGCGAGAAGATTTCCGCTGTACGGAGGAATTATAGCGGCGTTACCTTTAGTCAGCTTACTGAGTTTGATGTGGCTAAAGATGCAGGGACAGCCATCAGCGCAGCTTCAGCAATTCCTGCTAGGTGTGATTATCGGTTTACCGGCAACGATCGCATTACTTGTAGGAGTATATGTAGCCCTCAAATATAATCTGCACATTTTTCTTGCCTTTGGGGCGGGCTTGATATGCTGGGGATTATTTTTAGGTATTCAGAAATGGATGATGGTTTGGTTCAAAATATAGCTGGGTTTAGTGGGTTTTTCAGAGCTTTCACAAGACCATTGATACGACAGGATATTTCCTTTTATTGTATAATAAAGGGTAAATAACATTTTAAAGAGAGGCGACAAATAATGCTGGAAAAACTAAAAGACCATTTTAAAGAGGTAGAGCTAAGCTGTTCAAAATGTGGAAAAGTTATGGAAGAAGGTGAGCGGTTTTCCGTCACGCTGATTATGCCAGCGGAGAAGCAGATGCCTGTAGGACAGCTGGATAAGATGCTCGCGAAACGTGCTGTCAATATTACGTGCGGCGAATGCTCGGGGAGATAGGAAAGTTTAGAATTACTCCTAAAAATGTTTCGGGTAAAAAACCATTTGAGACAACTTAAAGGGGTAACGATACTTCGCTTAAGCAGGAGCTGAATTTAATAATCGATCTTTATTAAGCTGCATATCAGATACAAACAAAGGAGGGGGATTATGGTTTACAAAACAAGGACGCAGCAAGGGGTACATATAATACTGGCAACTCTAGCAATGCCTTTATTCGGAATGGTATGGGATTCCGTCTATCTTACGGTAGCATTGTTAATCGTAATTGCGATAAATCTTATCGCCCTTTTTATAAAGTATGAATTTATCATCGGAGCAGATGATGTAACATTCACAACGTATTTTCTTTGGCAGAAACTATATGAAAAACGCGCGGACAAAAATAGCATTAAACAAGTTAATTTTAAACGAACTGGCTGGCAGACAAAATCGGCTGCTATTAAAACGACAGAAGGGTTTCCAATACGCCTTGCTTCTTTTGCGCCAGCAGATTTATTTGAGAAGCTTATACATTTTTGCGAAGAGCATAACATCTCCTATAACAAAACGAAGGATTTTTTGATACTTGAAAAAATGTCATAGAGTATTTCAGTAATTGGCTATTAACGGGACCGAATTGTCTATTATCATGCTGAGAATGTCTATTAACGAAAGAAATCTGTCTATTAATCAATTGATCTTGTCTATTATCGCCTCGGATATGTCTAATGCCCCAGTCCCTGACAAGAAAAGAGCAGTGAATAGCAGCTAGCATTCTACTTTATCGACAGCTCTATTTTTCAATATGTTGCTTTTTCAATAGCTGCTGAAAATGCTGAAGGGCTATTGATGGGTTTTCTTTATGAGAAATGAGTTGTGTATCAATGATCGAAAACTCTTCAGGCAGCTCGCTATAGGACAAATTATAATATTTTGAATAGGTATCGTAAATGGCCTCTGGGAGTAAAGTGATGCCTAACCCTGCCGCTGCACAGCCGACAATTGCTTCCAGTGAGCCTAATTCCATTAGCCGGTAAGATTTAATTCCTACATATCGTAAATATTTTTCAAGTTGGAATCTATAAGAGCAGCCGGCTCTAAAAACAAGAATGGTTGCAGATTCTAACTCTAAATTTGGCTGCTCTTTCGGGAAAATGAGCAGCATTTTTTCCTTAAACACTGTTTCTGCGTGAAGATGCGTATGGACAATTGGACCAGAAACGAACGCAGCATCCATCTCAAACTGTAATATTGCCTCGACCAGCTGTTTCGTTGGGCTTGTTTGCAATGAAAGCTCCACTAGTGGAAATTGCTTGTGGTAGCAGGCCAAAATTTCAGGCAGACGAACAGCAGCCGTCGTTTCCATAGAGCCGATTTTCAGGGAACCTTTAGGGTGATCCTGGTCCTGCATCGCACATTCAGCAAGTTCAATTGTTTTAAAAATTTGTAAAGCGTATTGGAAAAGCTCCTCACCCTTTGGCGTCACAATACAGCCTCGGTTATGACGGTATAACAAATTTGTTTTTAACTGTTGTTCGAGCTTATGTATTTTGGTTGTTACATTGGACTGTGAGTAGTTCAGCCGTTCAGCAGCTTGGGAAATACTGCCTGATTCAACTACATATTTGAAAGCTCTAAGTGCCTCGATATCCATATGATCATTCCTCTGCTATCAAAATATTTAATACCTATTATATAATATACGAACTATATATTATATCTGAAAATTGTTACGATAAATAAGAGCTGTAAAAAAGCTGTAATCAATAATGTGGACGGAGGAACTAGTATGCTAGAAAATTGCAAGTATCCGATTATTCAGGCTCCAATGGCTGGGGGAATCTCAACTGTAGCACTGGCGACAGCAGTTAGTGAAAATGGTGGGCTAGGGTTTTTGGCAGCCGGCTATAAAACGGCTGAAGCCTTGGAAACGGAAATCATCGCCATGGAGCAGGCAGGTGTTTTGTATGGAGTAAATGTATTTGTTCCGACCCTTGAAACTGATAAGCAAGAGGAAGTGGAAGCATACAAAACAATATTAGAAAAAGATTGGCAAATGAAACTGGAGCTGCCAGCATGGTCAGATGATGAATGGGAAGAAAAATTAGCCTTACTAAAACATTATAAAGTACCTGCTGCAAGCTTTACATTTAGCTGTCCAAGTAAAGAGATTATTAGTGATCTGCAAGAGAACGGGACGTATACGATTGTGACAGTGACAGATGAAAAGGAGGCACTGATTGCACAACAGGCAGGTGCCAATGCAGTGTGTCTGCAAGGCATAGAGGCAGGTGGTCACCGGGCTTCCTTTGAAAATACAGATCCAATAGGCAACAAACCGCTGATTGATCTGCTTGCAGATGTACTTGAAACGGTGGAGATACCTGTCATTGCAGCAGGAGGCATTATGGACGGGGAGCAAATAAAGGAACTTTTACAGGCAGGGGCAGCAGCAGTTCAGCTTGGTACAGCATTCATTTGCTGTGAAGAAAGTGGTGCCAATCCAATATATAAACGTGCTTTAATAGAGCAGCAGTTTACAAATACAAAATTAACCCGCACATTTACAGGAAGACTGGCAAGAGGCCTTGAAAATGATTTTATGCAACGATACGAAGCAGTTGCTCCTGCAGCTTATCCGACACTTCATTTTGTAACTCAATTAATTCGAAAACAAGCGTTAATAAAGGAAAACCCCCAGGCAATGTCCATGTGGGCAGGAGTCGGCTTTGAAAAAGTACGTGCTCTTACAGTCAAAGAGCTTATGCAGCAACTGAAAACGGAAGCGGGTCTTCTATAAGGATAGATTATTTAGAAATAAAAAACCGATAGGGTGTTCCTATCGGTTTTTTAACGTAAATACCAAATAGCGATGTGTTATATTGTAAGGGGATGAGTAGCACCTTATGAAAATTTTTACAAAAGGAGTGATTATTTCTTGAACCATACAATATTGCTTGTTGAAGATGATAGAGCCATTAGTAAAATGGTAGGTGATAGTCTTTCCAAGGAAGGCTATACAGTGCTGTCTGTATATGACGGAGAAGAAGCTTTACGCCTATTCAATGAGAAGAAAAATGTTGATTTAATACTGCTTGATTTGATGCTTCCTACTATTGACGGTCTTGAATGTCTGCGGATAATTCGACTGCACAGTTATGTACCAGTACTGATCATGTCCGCCAAGGATGAGCCAGTGGACAAAGCACTCGGATTAAGACTTGGTGCAGATGATTATATTGCCAAGCCTTTTTCGCTGATTGAATTAACAGCCCGGGTCAATGCGCTAATTAGAAGAACGACGAGCTACCGAAAAAGCGAGACAATCAACAAGGACACCATTAAGCAAGTCGGGGACCTGGTAATCGATTTAGAAAGTTATTCAGTAAAAAAACACGATCAAGAAATCAGGCTGACAGCGAAAGAATTCGGCATCCTAAGGCTGCTCGTTTCTAAGCCGACCCAGGCATTCACGAAGGAGCAGCTATACCAACTTGTCTGGCAGGAAGAGTATGTGCAGGATATGAATGTAATCAATGTACATATCCGAAGGCTGAGAGAAAAAGTGGAGGATGAACCTTCTAACCCTAAATATATTAAGACACTATGGGGAATCGGATATAGGTTAGGGGAGCTGTAAATCAATGATCTCTCTAACCATTTTATTAGGACTGTCCCTTTGCCTAAACATATACCTATTTTATAAGCGGGGCCTTCAGCGTAATGAGCTTCAAAAAATTCATGAAGAGCTGCAGCAAATCATCGAAAATAAAAAGAGTGAAAAATTACTCCTTTTCACTGAGGAACACCATACGAAGTCTTTATTAATCCAAATCAACCGGCTGCTGGATGTTACCCATGTAACGGAAACGAACAATCGTAAAATTGAACGATCCATGAGAAGAATGTTATCGAATATTTCCCATGATTTGAAAACACCTCTAACGGTCGTGCTCGGCTATACAGAAATTTTATTAAATGATAACAATCTTACTAACGAAAAAAAGAACGAATTATTACATACGGTTAATGCGAAAACAGTGGAAGTCCTCGAATTGATCAACCGTTTTTTTGAGCTGGCGAAACTTGAAGCAGGAGATCGGGAAATAGAGATTACAAAGGTCAACATAAGTGAAATATGCCGGAAAATAATCCTCGATTATTATGAAGTGTTAACTAATAAAGGCTTTGACGTGTCGATTAACATTCCAGAGGATTCCTATTATGCCTACGGAAACAACATAGAAATTGAACGAGTGTTACATAACCTGATCAAAAATTCGATTCATCATGGCCAAGAAGGTAAAACGCTCGGAGTAAAGATTATGAGTGATCAGCAGTTTGTTACTATCGAGGTATTTGATAAAGGAAAAGGAATCAGTGAATTACATAAAGATCATGTTTTTGAACGGCTCTATACAATGGATGATTCCAGAAGCAGGGTTAACCAAGGCAGCGGATTAGGGCTAACGATTACGAAAAGGCTGGTAGAAGAAATGGGTGGGCAAATAACCTTTTCAAGTAACCCGTTTCAAAAAACCTCCTTTTTAGTGAAGCTGCAAAAATACCCTGGCTAATTCAATTCGCTTTGAAGAGATATATATTGCGGTTAATTAAGCTGAAAAAAGGTCTGTATAGGCTGTGAAAAAAACTTTTAAAAAACACATGTTGCCTTACCATGATGTATTGGTAGGGCAACGATTTTTTTGAACAGCTTTAATGAAAAAAAGTAAGGAATTCTTAAGTATTAGGTAATAAAAATGTGAACTTCCTTCGATATACTGAATTTGGAAGATAAAAGGAGTGAGAAAGACAATGGAGTATATTCTGCAAACAAGCAATTTGACTAAAATATACAACGGAAAAGAGGTAGTATCGAACGTAAACCTACATGTAAGAAGAGGAGAAATCTACGGCTTTCTAGGACCGAATGGGGCAGGCAAAACGACAGTATTGCGAATAATTACAAACTTGGTCAAACCAACAAAGGGTGAGACGAGTATTTTCGGACAAAAATTAACACCGACCTCTTATGAAGTATTTAAAAAGATGGGAAATGTGATTGAATATCCAATCTTTTACGAAAAATTGACTGCACGAGAAAATTTAAAAATTCATTGTGAATATATTGGTTACTACAATGGAGAGGCAATTGATTGGGCGTTGGATATGGTCCAGCTAAAGAATTTTGAAGGGAAGCAAGTAAAAGATTTTTCCTTAGGAATGAAGCAGAGACTTGGACTCGCCAGGGC
>JAPSKP010000091.1 GCA_031181585.1 Lysinibacillus sp. | reverse complement strand
AATGGAAAGGGGAGGTCAAAGGATGAAGAAACGTATGTGGGTGACACTACTCATGCTGCTTTTTTTAGTAAGTGCCTGTACAAGTAATGAAGAGCATGTATATAGAGGAGAAGGAACTGACTGGGAAGCAGTTTATCATTACCGGGAGACTTCGGATGATGGGGATGAGCATTATATGTCATTATCCTACAAGGGAGAGGCGGAGGATCTTAAAGGTATATCGGAAATTACAATCCGAGGCACAGCAGGCCGAGGTAAGATAGGCGGAACAATTCCTGTAGACCGTGTGTATGCTTCTAATGAGCCGGGTGTATTTCAAAGCAATGGTTCTTACGAAGGGCTAAATTTGTCAGAAGATATAAAAATAGAAGTTTTTGTAGAGTGGGGAGAGAAAAAGGATATACTCATATTACAACATGAAAAGTAAGAACATGCTGCTATATTTCATAAACTCGTATAAAATGAAAGCCCTCTTCCGTGTATGCGAAGAGGGCTTTTCCATTGTTTAATAAATATTTTCCTGTTGAACGAACGGTAGTACACTTTCATTCACAAGCTGTTCGCTTATATGTGCCCATTTGTTTTTGTTGATGATAGGGGCATCTTTGTCGATTGGTGTTTGGAACTGGCTGAAGCCGGTAGCATCAATGAATGAACTTCCGTCATAGTCGAGTCCGACATGCACCACATGCTTGATGATATAGGGTTCCTTGAAACGGATTACCGTATTATAGCCGTCCAATTCGCCTTGCATCACATCGAATGGCATACGCAGGTAGATGGTTTCGCCTTCCTCGCGGTCACACCATATTTTTGTATCAAAGCTCCCACGGTCATAATCCCAGTTTCCGCCGATGCAGAAGCCGTGTTGGCAAATTTTGTCACGCAGCTGACCATACTGTGCGTATCTTCCGTTTAATGCTGAGTCTATACGTAGCATTTCATTGCCTCCTTGATGGAATTCATAGAGAAAGTGTTTCCTAAAAGAAAGGAAGCCATACGCAATCTATGTAAAATACATATAGGTAATTGGAAACGAATTGGCATATTCACCTTTTACCGGGAGTTTACCTATGTCATAATGAGTGGATGAAGAGCAGAGAAGGAAAGCATCAGGGAGGTTGAATTGTGAAGAAGTGGGGAATTTTACTAGGATTTGTGGCTGTCATCTGTATTGTTAGTGAAGTCATTGCTGAATCGAAACGGTTAGAGGAGCCGGTTATTTTAGATGTGGTAATGGATTTTGATTATAATGCTATTTATGTATCATTTTTAACGAATACGCAGCAGCCAGCTGTTTTACAATCGGTAGAAATTGACGGTAAATCGTATAGTTCGGAGCCGGTAAGTGCTCTTTATTCTGCAGATGCACTGAAGTATGCATACAGCCATGCGGACTACCGCTACTACTCCATTTATAACAGCATGCATTATTGGGAAGATGAAATGCGTGATGAGCTGCTGGAAAAGGCTAGCTCACTCAAGCGGGTAAAACTATATTTTCAGGATGATCCAAAAAGCTACGAGGCCGATCTACTGACAGTTATGCCGAAAGAGGAGTGGTACTTTTTACTCTCCAGCGATCCTGCTGTGGACGGGAAAATGAATGTCCGTGTAGAGGTCCTTGATTCCCTTACGCTGACGGCAGTGAATTTATATGAAAAGCACGGAAAAATAGATGCAATCTTCAAAGATGGGGAAGCCGTTTCACTGCCCATCATGATAGAACCGGGAGCTAACCTGGAAGTTCATTTGTCAGAAATACCCGGCTTATATGATTACGATCAAGCTTACCTTCAGTTTACAGGTACGGCGAATCAAAAAAGCTTTATGGAAGTGATCGGCGTAAATGTGAATGAAGCAGCTTCAGAAGCCTGGGTCAAGGAAAGGGTGGGGAAGCATCTTGAATAAGTTCCATGGCCGCTGGATTATTGGGCTTTTATTGATCTTTTTAGATATCAATATCCTGTTTGATTGGCTGCCGGATTTTATTGGCTGGTTGTTTATAGCGGCTGCTTTTACCGGGGTGAAGGAAGAGGGCGCTGCTTGGGGGAAATGGGGAGCTATTGTAGCATCCATACTATCCTTGCCGCTTACGTTAAATGAAATCTCTATGCTGCCGGAAAGAGAGTACCCGCTATGGCTGGAATTCATCTATTTTACGTTGCCCTTTGTACAATTCTTGGCATATGCCGCTTTTTTTATCATCTCGGATTCGTTGTTAGAGCGGCAAAAGCAGAGCGTCTTCTCCTATGTTTTTTTAGGCTACCTATTAGTGTGGAAAATTTGGCAGCACGTGAACATGCATGTTATCCCGAATGAAGCAGAAAACATAACATCATACTTAGGAATAACGGGGCTTGTCCTCATGTTTTGTTTCCTGATCAACGTTATTAAACGGAATAATGAGTGGAAGTGGAAAAGAGAGGTTGAGGAGCGGTTGCGTGAAATAGATGAGGAAGAAGCAAGTGGAAATGTCTATTAAAAAGAGAGAATTGTCTAATAAAGTGTGGAGATTGTCTAATAACTTGTGGGAATTGTCTATTATAGCCGGGAGATTGTCTAATAACTTATGAAGATTGTCAATTAACTATAAAAAGAGTTGCTAAGCGCCGGTGAAAGCCGGCGTTTTTTCGTCAGCCCAGCAATCTTTCCGAAATGGCTTGTATCGTCATGCCGGAAATTATTTATGTATTGACAATGTGCAAAAGGAAGTGTAAATTTACAAAGTGTAATAATTACTATTTATGAAAGGGGTGATCATATGCGTGTCAACATTACATTAGCGTGTACAGAAACTGGGGACAAAAACTATATTACGACAAAAAATAAACGAAACAATCCTGAACGGTTAGAACTGATGAAATATAGTCCTCGTTTAAAACGTGTTACATTACATCGGGAAACGAAGTAAAAAATTTTTACGTATTTTTAAATCGTAATCATTACTTATTGGAGGGGCGAATGAAGAAAATACCTGTAACAGTGCTGAGCGGCTATTTAGGCGCCGGCAAAACAACGTTGTTGAACAGTATCCTTGCGAAAGCAACAGAAAGAATTGCTGTCATTGTGAATGATATGAGTGAGGTAAATATCGATGCGGCCCTTGTCGCACGGTCTACTGAAAAATTAGTGGAGCTTTCGAATGGCTGTATTTGCTGCACCTTGCGTGAGGATTTATTAAAAGAGGTGGAGAAGCTGGTGAAGGCAGGCGATATCGATGCCATTATCATTGAATCGACTGGCATTAGTGAGCCCATACCGGTCGCCCAAACATTTACGTATATCGATGAAGAAACGGGTATCGATTTAACAAAATTCTGTACATTGGATGCGATGATCACAGTTGTTGATGCCTACCGTTTTATGAATGATTATGCAAGCGGGGAGACGCTGCTGGATCGACAGCAAACAGCGGATGAGTTTGATGTACGGGATGTTTCGGATTTATTAATTGATCAGTTGGAATTTGCCAACATCTTCGTCATCACAAAAAGCGATCTGGTCGATGCAGCATACTTACAGCAATTTACAGCGTTTTTACAGCGCATTAATCCGAAGGCGGAGCAGCATATGGCAGTAAAAGGGGATATCGATCTTTCAAAACTGTTACACCGTGGCATGTTTGATTTTGATGAAGCCTCAACGGGAGCTGGCTGGATTCGTGAGCTTGAGAACGAGCACATACCTGAAACAGAGGAATACGGGATTTCGTCATTTGTTTATCGCCGGAAGCGGCCATTTCATCCCGAGCGCTGGCATGATTGGTTAGCCGAAATGCCGGTGGAAATTGTACGGGCAAAGGGCTTCTTCTGGCTGGCAACACGAGATATGCCCGGGCTTATATCACAGGCTGGGGTATCCATTCAATTTTCAGCTGCGGGTGAGTGGGTTGCGACTTTACCCCCTGAGGAGCAGAAGCAGATTTTAGCTGACGATGCGGAGCTTGCAGGTAAGTGGGATGACACGTTAGGCGACCGCGCTTCAGAAATTGTCTTTATTGGCATTGATATGGACAAAGAAGACGTGATTGCAGAGCTGGATGCGTGTCTTGTGACGGTTGAGGAATGGGCAAATGCTGATCAGCTTTCAGACCCATTGCCAAAATTTATCGAGGTAACAGCGTAACGGTCTGTTTGTTGGGAGAGCGCTTTTTCTAGAAAAGGAAAGGCGTTCTCTCGTTGACCGGGGATTGTCTAATAATGAGCGGGAATTGTCTATTATCCTCGCAGGATTGTCTAATAACATTTGGAAAGTGTCTATTAAGATGACAGGACTGTCTAATAACGTGTGGAAAGTGTCTATTAAGATGACAGGATTGTCTAGTAACATGTAAAAAGAGCTGCCGCCCGCTTGCAGACAGCTCTTTTATCCACACTGTAGGTAATTTCCCGAAGCTATTTAAAAAATTGCCCTACAAGACGGGGGATGAAAAGCAGAATCTCGCCGATCGTAAGGGCTGTATCAACTTTATCCACCTTCTCGGCAGCGGTACTTTTCGGAGGAATATATGCAGATACGGTCTCCCCTTGAATAGGTTCTAGACCATCCTTAAAGCGGATGCGAATAGAAGTCCCGTTGTAGAAATCGGGGGAGTCCATCACCTGAAAGTGCAGGTGAGGTTCTGACGAATTTCCGGAATTGCCGCAGCGTCCGATACATTGGCCTTCTGTTACGGTTTCCCCTTCACGCACTTCAATGGAATGCTTTTGCAGGTGGGCAAGCATACTGTATTCCTTGTGGTCATGTTCAATGACCACATAGTTTCCGGCAGGATGTTCGGCATCCATCTCACCAGGTGTATTATCCTTTAGACCATCAACGACCTTTACGACTTTTCCGGCAGCCGGGGAAAGAATCTCTTGATTAAACGCATAGAAATTTTCATTGCGCAGCCGCGTTTCCTTGAAGGATGTGCCGTCTTTCACTTGTATCAGGTCATAGGCATAGCGCTGGTTTTCGTAAGCATAATGGTAATTGATCAATTCATTTGTTCCACCCCAAAAGACAAACCAGTCGCCCTTAATCGGCATAATGTATGATTTTTTTGTGAAGCGTTTATCACTAGCCGGATAGGTTATGTAAGGCTTCAGGTAGAGACCCTGAATCGTGCCATTTTGATCGAAAGAGACATGAATTGCTTTTTCCTTTGATTGGTCCAGCCATAGGTACTGCACGGTATGATCGACGGTCGTAGAAAGCTCCAGGTCGTAATGGGCCACTCCAGCATTAAAAGAGGCGGCAAGTTCCTGAAATTGTTCAAATGAAATGAGATTTTGAAATTCCTTCGTTGTTTGTTTATAAATTTTTTCGAACTCACCTTGATGGAACTGGGCACCGAACTCACTTGGTTGAATAGATTCACGCAGCATCTTCATATCTCTCCTTCTCGGTTCACTATTTAGTAGGCAGTCTTTACTTGATAATTACGGGTGGAATTCCAAAAAGTTTCAATTTGTGCCGATTTAAATAAAAAAGAAGTAGAAAAAAAACCCTTTCCTATCATGTATTGTAGGAAAGGGATACGTTTACGGTTGATTCCAAAAGATGCCCATAAAAGCATAAAAACCGATGAGGGTCACAGTGATAATAACAAGAAGGGCAATAGCAGCCGTCTTCCATATACCGTTATAGGCCATTAATGCAAAAATGATTGCGACAAAATACGAAACGACAGAGATGAGGAATAAATAATCGGAATAGAAATCTGGAAACAATGTAATGAAAAAAGGAATCAAGCTGATGATGACAAACACAATCGATAACATACCTGCACGTTTTCTCAACATACTACCTCCCGTCTGCAAATAAAGGAGCAATCAAAAGTGAAGTAAGCACACTAATAAAGCAATACTCCTTAGAATCATCCCCGGAAAAACATTTCGTCTCTAAAAGACTTACTTGGTTGTTTTGCCAGCGAGACCATATGCTCTTGATAGAAAGGGGAAAGCGCTATTTGTAATCAATACTAGATTTCAGCATCTCTGATAAATAGGCTGCTAGTATTTGTTATGCGAAAAGTGCCGTTAATATGTTACTCTACAAGAAAAACATAAATGATGGGATCACTTACCGTTTGATTATGTCTTTATTCAGCAGCAGTTCCGCTATAAACAAGCGAGCATCACTACTATTCAGTCCTCTTTGACAGCTGCCCAAATTGTCCAACGATCCTTTTCGTTAATAGGGGTATCAGATAAAACGGCATTGTCTATATAGGTAACTAACATCTCTAACTCTTTCTCATCTAACTCATGTAAGATGCTTCTGCCCGTTCTTTGCCGCAGGTCTTGTAATAAGTCCTCTTTATGGTCATAGACTTTACGAGTTTCCCACAGTTTGATTTCCTGAATATCTTTAAACCCAGCAGCTTGTAACGTTTCGATTACACGCCCGCTAGTATGTCTGCGATTCGTTTCTTTTTCCATTAAGTGTGAAAAGCATTCAAAAAAATAGCCTCTTATGTGATGATTGTCTCCGCCGAGTAAACAATCATCCGGTGTACGATCCTGGATGATAAAATACCCGCCGCTTTTAAGGATTCGATAGGCTTCTTGAAAACAAGCCTGTAAATCGCTAATGTGATGGATTAATGCTCTTTCAAGTATCAAATCAACCGCGTTATTGTCAAGACCAGTACGGAGGGCCGTGCCATATTGAAAGGCAATGCTCGGGGAGCTTTTACAGTTTTCGCGAGCTGCATCAAGCATTGTTTCCGAGAAGTCTACTCCCATAACAAAAGGGGCACCCATAGCGGAGAGGGCTTTTGAATAAATACCACCGCCGCATCCTACGTCTGCAGCTTTCTCGATTTTTTCGAATGGAACAAGCGCTGAAATTGTCTCAGTCCAGGAACGGTCTACCTCTCTTGTCGTATAGCTGTTCCGGTTTTTGCCGTCGTGAAAGTCTATTGCCATGTGTCATCCCGCCCATCTTTTATAAATAGGAAAAACAAAGAAACAGTTAGCTTTTACAACGGCTGAATCATCTCCACCCGGTTGCCGAACGGATCTCTGAATTCGAAGCGGTCAAAACCTGGAATCGGTACCGAATCAAGAATGTCGATTTTTTCTGCTTGCAGTTTTGTTCTCCAGTAGGCGAGTTCCTCTACCTCGTAGGCAATATGCGCTTTTGTCGTCAAGCGGTCAAAGCCATCCTCTGTACCAAGATGGACATCATGATCCCCGACTTTTACCCAAAAGCCGCCTCTTCCTTTAAGAGCATCCGGTTTTTCGACTTCTTCAAAGCCTAGTACCTCGCAGTAAAAATGTTTCGCTTTTTCTTCTGTCCCTTTTGGAATCGTGATTTGCACATGGTGAATCCCTTTGATCATAGTCATACTCCTCCTTCATAATTTTTCCAAATATACGTCTATCTTCACTATACTACATTCTTTGTATAAGTAAATTTTATAAAAATTATGAAATGACATAAGTTTAGTTTATGTTTCTGGCAGGAGGGAGAAGGATGTCAGCGGACCGGCTGCATTTTTACGCCTTTTATGATCAGCCAGAAGGCGAGGGAGAGTTCTGCCAGTACGCCGCAAATCGTAACAATGATCAGCAGGGTGCTTTCATAATCC
This sequence comes from Lysinibacillus sp., assembly GCA_031181585.1. Lineage (GTDB taxonomy): Bacteria > Bacillota > Bacilli > Bacillales_A > Planococcaceae > Lysinibacillus_B. The sequence continues at coordinate 5,429 of JAPSKP010000091.1, read as the reverse complement.
ATGTAGTTCCACAAAAGGAAGTAGGCAAGACTGTCTGCAGCATAAGCAATTGCAGCAAGCACGAGAAGGTAGCCAATGAGCTTTGGTACATAGCCGCTTGACCGGATAATCAAATAGCCGAGAATGAATAAGTGAAGGGCAAAAAACATCAGGCTGATTAGCCATCCGTTAGTAAAGGAGTTTGTGAACAAAAGAATCTGATCAGCCGCAGTTGAAGATTCATCGTCCAGCATTTCAACGATCACAGCAAGGTGATAAAGAGAGGCACCGAATATGGCAGTATAGAGGAGTCGCAGCCAGGCGGCAAGTAAGGAAAGGTTCAGGCTGATCGGCTTAAATAAGGTATAAAGAGCCCAGGCAACGACAACATCCAGTAGAAGTACGATAATAAAGCATACTAACCCAATACGGAGCAGCATTTCGTTTTCCACAAGATTGGCCGCAGTTTGTGCCGCGTCATGCTCAATGACGAGACGGTTCAGCATCCCCTCATTAGCGAATCCGGCCAGCACAGCCATCAGCAAAAGGCCCATGCCTGCAACCTTTGAATAAAAGTCCATCGAAGCATTCGGAATCCGGTTGATAACAATTCCTCCTTTACCTGGCGAACGATTAGCAATGATAAATAGGTATGAAAATAGCATATGGAATAGACCGAACAGCGTTGGGGTGAGGAGAGTTCATGTGCATGCGAAATAAAAAGAAGTATGTTTTACAGCTTTCGTTTATAAAGAATTTGCTCAGCGTCAAATCTTACAAATCGTTCAACTGCCTGAAAACCGATTTTCTCTAATAGTCTGCATGACGGAAGGTTGGCTGCTTGTGTTTCAGCTACAAGCTCGGTTAACTGCAGGTCATGAAACGCAAAGTCGATGACCGCCTCTACACATTCCCGCGCATAGCCTTTACCCCACCAGTCAGGCAGCAGCTGATAGGAAATTTCAGTAGATATCCTGTCATGATGGATATCCAGTGAAAGAAGGCCGATAAACGCATTTGTGTCTTTCATTCGTGCAACAAAGTACGTACCGGCTGCCGGCGAAGTAACAATTTGCTGGAAATGTTCTTTTATGATGTCGGGGTCAACCGTACCGCCTAAATACTTACGGACTTCTTCATTTGTATATAGACGGTTTACTCCGTCAAAATCATTTTCTTCTATTTTATATAATATGCAGCGTGTTGTTTGCAGTAACATTTTTTCTTCCTCCTTTGCCATAGCAGCTATACTTGGTTCATATAATGGAAAAATTAGGTTATAATTGTATGATACAGCATGAGAACGGAGAAGTATAGATGAAGCTTCATGTAGCGGAAATGACTGAAAAGAAAGCTGCTGAAATTCTTAGCTGGCGATATGAAAAGCCATACGATTTTTATAATAATGAAGATACAGCAGAAGGCAGGGCGGAGCTGTTGAACGGCTTTTATCATACGGTAGACCATGATGATAACGAGCTGATCGGCTTCTTTTGCACCGGCACATCTGCACAAGTACCAATCGGCAGGGAATACGGACTATATGAGCACCGGTGTATCGACATGGGGCTCGGTATGCACCCCACGCTTACAGGGAAGGGGGGAGGAATCTCCTTTTGTACATATATCTTAAAAGAAATAGAGGCGCAGCATCCTGAACTGCCAGTGAGGCTGACGGTCGCTGCATTTAACAAGCGGGCGATTCATCTTTACGAAAAGCTCGGTTTTATGAAAGTAGGGGAGTTTTCTACAAGCACGGCTGATTTCGATATAATGATCCGAAACAGGGATGGGATGCCAAAATCTTGAAACCTTTCACAGGAAAGAACGTAAGGTAGGAAGGAGGTGATCGAATGCACTATACAAGCCAATTTCATGCGATGGGCTGGCTGGGGATTGTAACGCCAATTTTCTGGATTCTCTGTTTCTATTGTACACTCATGTATTTTCAGCATTTGAAGAATGGAGACGAAAAGATGATGAAGCAGACTCGTTTAGCTGCTGTCATCTGTCTTGCTATCGCTTTGCTAATACCTGCGATTTCGAATTTCTATTTCATTCATCAAATGATGCAGCCGTAGGTCATGAAATCTGAGTGAAGGGAATGATTCTCCATGAAGGGACAGTTGGCTATTCGCAGGATAGACGCGGGCCAGACGGGTTTTGCTGGTTTGTTTTTCATTGGCTTGATTGCAGGCTCTGTTGAATGGTGGCTGGTGACGGGGCTCATCATCCTGCTGCTTGGCGGAATGTATGCTGTCTATCCGGGTAAGCGTTTTGTTACTGCATTATTTATCGGTTTCCTTATTGGTTTTACGTTATTCCAGTTAGTGAACGCCTGGCTTGCAGAGACGGATCTGCAACGGGAATGGCGCATTATTTTCAATAGACTTTCCTTACTTATCATCGTGCTGGGCCTATACATAACACACCTGCTGCACAAACAGCCGATTTTTTTCTTTAACGCAAAGCCAAACTGGCATGTTTATGTGAAGCTGCCCTGGGCTGCTGTTCCGGTCTTTCGCTTTTGGCTGATTGGACTGCTGGTGAATATCGCAGTCTACATTCCCCTTATCGTCATGCAGGGAGCAGAGACGGTGAAATCGCTGCTCCTATTTGCTTTCTTGTTCGCGCTTATCAATGCAGTATTCGAGGAAATGATTTGGAGAGGACCGCTGTTTTCAAGCCTGCTGCGGCAAACGTCAGTTTCGTATGCGCTTATTGTGACAAGTGTTGGATTTGGCCTGCTGCACTTAGCAATCGGTATCCCGGTGGCCATCAGTCTGCTGTTTTCGATAGCCGGCCTGTTTTACGGAATCGTCGTCTACAAAACGAACAGCATTTACCCGGCGATCCTTTTCCATTTTGTGCTGAATATCGGCATGGTACTTAGCGGCTGGATATTATCCTGACGATACCAAAGAATGTCTATTATCTGTCTGGACAGGTGATGGACATTTTTTAGTCTATCGCTTGAGCAAGCCAAAAGAATTTCATCAGTACATAAACATGAAGTGGATTTCCTTTGGAATAGGATAGAAAGAGGAAGAGGCTATTCCTGCATAAAAACAAATAGGAAGGGAGCTCTTATGTGCTGGCTAGAAGAATGGTATTGGCCACCGGGATCATCGTTCTTGGCGTAATCGGGGTTGTTGGGTATTCAACATATAGCGAGCGAAAGTTTGTTGATACATTTATTACTGAAGAGCATTTTGATGAAAGGCTGAATCGGGTAACGATCTGGGAAACGAACAGCCATTTAAATGAAAGCATAGCCATTGCGAAACAACATGATGAACGATTGGAAAAAGTAAGGGCAGCGCTGGAAGATTGGCACGTAAGGAAGACATTCTTTAAAAATATGGATTACGAAGAAGCGTATCAACTGGATATCTCTTATGGGGAAGATACGCTAACGATCCCAATCTCTTCGGATGGACTGATGAATATACAAGGACATACGTATGAACTTGTAAACGGTCCTCAAATTGAAGAACTGCTTGTTATACTGGAATGACGAGTATAGCATGGAGAAAAGCTCATATTCTAGGCGAAGTTTATTATAAAGGAAGCGTATTTCGATTATGAATACGCTTCTTTTCATTTTTCGGGCCACGGCTGTTAAATCAACTGTAAATCCTTTAGGGCAAATTCGATGCCGTCTTTGTCGCAGTCTGTTGTCACGAAATCCGCTATGAGCTTTAGCTTGTCACTGCCATTTCCCATAGCAACCCCGAAACCTGCAAGCCCCAGCAGCTCCATATCATTTTCTCCGTCTCCAAAGGCAACTGCTTCAGCCGGCTTAAAGCCGAAGTAATTCAGTACAGCCTTTGCAGCTATCGCCTTTGATACTTCTCGCTGCAGCACATTCGCAATATATGGATGCCACTGCTGGAACAATAGATGCGGAAAAGCTGCTTTGTATTCCTCGATGCTTTCCTGATTCGCATAAAGGCACATCAGGTAAATATCCTTTTCCGTAATGAAGGGATCGACCCCTGGATAGTCCCGCAATGACAACGTTTGCTGCAGGGCCAGTAATGTCGATTCATTTTGGATGCCGTTCATTGAAAGGGATTCGGTAAAGAAGGAAAGTGCGTGTCCCTTTTGGTTCGCGTATGCCTGAATCGCTGCGACAATGTCTTTTTCAAGAACGGATTCATAAATGAGGCTATCCCCATTCTTCGCGTGAGCCCCGTTTGCGGTAATGAATGTATGGATTCCCAGCTGCTGCAGCTCCTTACACATCGAGAGCGGTCTGCCGGTAGCAGCGACTACCTCTATACCGTTTGCTTGTAATTGCTGGATGGCGCTGATGGTTGTTGCAGATATACGGCCGTTTTTGTAATCAATCAACGTACCGTCCACATCAAAGAACACAATTTTATATGACATCGAAACATTCTCCCTTTTAATTTCTTGTAATTTCTTCCTTTTATTATAACGAAAGAGGTTTAATAAAGAAAATATGGGTATATCGGATGATTTATAATTAATTTGTTTACTAATTAATAAACGTAATATAAAATTGTTTATATAAGGGGTGTTGAAAATGAATTTTGATGATGTTTCAGTTGAAGAGCTGGCAAAAGGCTATAGGAAAACAGCGGATCAAAAGGCGTACCAATGCCTGTTTTGTGATGAAAGCTTTGATGTAGAGGAAATTTTCCCAATCAATGGACGTCTTTTTAAGGCAGGGCGGGCGGCTGACTATCATATACAAATGGTTCACGGGTCCGTATTCGATTCATTGATCGCATTGGATAAAAGGCATACGGGCTTATCGGAAGTGCAGACCGAGCTGCTGCAGTTGTTTCACCAAGGGCTGCAGGATAAAGAAATAGTAGAGAAAACGTCAGCGAACAGTGTATCGACAATCCGTCAGCACCGATTCAAGCTGAAGGAAAAGGAACGCCAGGCAAAGGTGCTCCTTGCGATTATGGAAAACTTGGAACCAACGGAGCAATATGAACCAATTCACAAGGGGGCAACGATGATGGATGAACGCTATGCAGTCACGTCAGGGGAAAAGGAAAAAATACTAGAAACATATTTTAAAAATGGGCTTGGCGGGGCAATTGAGACTTTCCCGAGCAAGGAAAAACGGAAGATTGTGATCCTGCAGCAAATCATGAAGCGGTTCGAAACCGGAAAACAGTATAACGAAAAAGAGGTCAACGAAATATTGAAAACTGCCTATTCGGATTTCGTGACAATCCGCAGATACCTGATCGAGTACGGCTTCATGGACCGCAGCAACGACGGGGCAACGTATTGGGTGAAGGAAGTATAGACAGGGTGAATAAAAATAGAGAAGAAGCCGGTACGGAAGTTTTGTATCGGTTTTTTTGTATTGTATTTTATATACACAAAAGGTGAAATGTGAAAAAGGGGAACGAATGTACGCTTTTAAGAAGGGGAATACATAAAATGTGGAGCAGAATTGAATG
>JAPSKP010000015.1 GCA_031181585.1 Lysinibacillus sp. | reverse complement strand
TGAGCTATTTTGTACATGTATAGATCCGATAATCCAGTTCCTCCTGATATTGCAGGTTCAGGTTATAGTGCTCTGCCATGACTTCGTACAATTCTGGAGAGATATCAGTGGAATGCTGGAAGTCAGGCGGAGATTGAATTGATTTATTTTTTTTGACGCGAATATTTTCAAAACCGGCCTCCTTGCATAAATTGACCCAATCATGTTTGGAGCAGAATGATTCAAAACCATAAAACTCTTTGATCTCTTTCTCTAGCTCTTTCTCTAGCGGGTCATTAACCGTCAACTCTATACCGAGAAATCTGCCCCCATCTCTCAACACGCGATGGATTTCGCTAAGAGCTTTTGGCTTATCCACAAAAGAAAGTACTGATTCACAAATGATAATATCAAAGGATTGGTTAGGGAATGGCATTTCCTCTACTGACCCGTGTAAAACTCTTACAGGCAAACGGTTGCTATGCATTCTGCTTAAGGCTTTATCAACCATGATGGGATTGATATCCATGCCTGTCACCTTTGCTCCGTATGTGTAGGCGAGGTAAGCAGCCGTTTGGCCAGTTCCACACCCTACATCTAAAACACGAGACAATCTATTGATGTTTTCATTTTTGAAAATTTCCTTTGTTAGTTCAATACCACCTGGGTGCGCGCCACCTACACCGAATTCAGCCAGGAAATCAAGGTATTTGGATTGCTGCATGAAACCCACCTTCTTTGTTCATTTTATTTGTATCATATGGATACTGACAGCGTATGGTTCCATAAAGAGGGCACTGAACAAAATCGCCAAAGAGGCCGGATAGTCTATTAACCAGCAGGAAACTAATTTGCTTCCGGCATTTTAGAGACGGGGAAGTATGAAAAGGTAATGGGGTGGGAGGGAGCATCAAATAAAATGAAAGAAAAATGTTATTTATACTCAACTTCCTCAAACGTCTAAAGTAGGAAAAACTTAAGGCATATACTAGATTAAAGTTCAATCTAGAAAGGAGGTGAAGTGAATGGCATTTTATCCGCCAAATCCTGGAAGGGGACCGATTCCGCCAAGATATAGGCAAAACTTTGTTCCACCAGGGCCACTTGGTAGACAGGGCAGTCCTTATCCATCTCCATTAAGAAGACAAGGCAGCCGATTCCTATCCCCTGGTCAAATGGGTGGGCAAGTAGATCCTTCCTTCTACCAGAATCAATTTGGTAACCAAGGGCAATCGTTCTTAAACCGAAACCAGTTTGGTAATCCAGGGCAGTCCTTCTTTAACCAAAATCAATTTGGTGCACAAGATCCAGCTGCCTATAATCCGAATCAGCAGTTTGGAGGTTCCGGCCTCGGAGGTTTACCGGAGCAGCTAAATACGATAATGGGCCACGTGGGAACGTTAACGAACGGTGTAAATATGCTGAGACAACTAGGGTCAATTATGACGCTATTTAGATAATATATTATTGATATTCATTGTATGAATGAGGAGACTTGCTAATATAGCAAGTCTTTTTGCTATTTAAGGGAAAAGGATTCACGGTCATTTGATTGAAAATTCCGGGTAACTATTAAAGTTTTAAGTGTGTCAGATTCTAGAGATAGCTGATCTAGTTTGGTAGAATAGCTATAACTTCCCAAATACCAAGGGAAAGGGTTGAATATTTCTTTAATCGTTGCGAGAACAGGAGTTTCACCACCAATAAGTTGGAAGGGCGGAATGAGTATGATGAAAAAAGTGCAATTAGGCTCGTCGGATGTATATGTACATCCAATCGGACTCGGGACGAATGCTGTAGGCGGACATAATCTCTATCCGAATCTTAATGAAGAGACGGGGAAAGAACTTATACGTACCGCGATTGAATCAGGTATTCAGTTAATTGATACCGCATTGATGTATGGACCTTATCGTTCTGAAGAGTTGATCGGAGAAGTGGTAAAGGATATGGGCTGCAGGGAAAATGTTGCGATTGCCACAAAAATCGGGCCAAAATATGTAGACCAAAAGATGACGATGGACAACTCACCAGAGTTTTTGCGGGACGAAGTAGACAAAGCATTGCAGCGACTACAGACTGACTATATTGATCTGATGTATCTGCATTATCCTGACGAACATACCCCAAAGGATGAAGCAGTTGGTGTGCTGAAGGAGCTAAAGGATGCAGGGAAAATCCGGGCGATTGGGGTTTCTAACTTTTCGCCAGAACAATTAAAGGAAGCGAACAAAGACGGCTATGTCGATGTTTTACAGGGGCAATATAATTTACTGGAGCGGGAAGCAGAACAAATATATTTCCCGTATACAAGGGAGCACAACATCTCGTTCATCCCATACTTCCCGCTTGCATCAGGCTTATTGACAGGGAAATATAAGAGGGATGATCAATTCGATGATCTTCGCGCCTCAATGCCTCATTTCCAGGGAGAAGCGTTTGCTAAGAACTTGGAGAAGGTGGAGCAAATCCGTCAAATTGCGGTGGCAAAAAATGCAGAGGTAGCACACATTGTACTGGCATGGTATTTGGCGCAGGATGGCATTGATGTGATTATTCCAGGCGCAAAAAGGGCAGACCAGGTGAAGAGTAATCTTCAAACGCTTGATGTTCATTTGACACCAGGTGAAATACAAGTAATCAATCGTCTTTTTTCATAGTATCGATTTTAGGGAGAATTAGTGAGAAAAAGTTCACTAATTCTCTTTTCTTGTTTGAAAATCCTTGTCAATTTTTATCCGTGGATTCTGCTTTAATAATTGCTGAACAAACTCATTTTTATTTTTTGGAGAAATGGCGACCATATCGAACTTTGTAAATGAGAGTTCTAATTTATCCATGGATAAAGCAGGAGCGGAAAACGGATTTTTCGTTTCTCTCAAACTATGAATTTCATCAATTTGTATGTTCTTTTTAAATGGACCGTATCGTATGATCAAAAGGTTGTCCGCAATCGTATAGCCCGTTTGAAACCAGAACCACAATAAAAATAAGCCAATGGGAGATAAGATAATTATTTTAATCCCTTGCTTATCGAGAAACTCAGGGGTTATCCAAACACCGAAATGAGGGAAGAAGATAGGGGGATAATAAAGAAAAATGCGAACAACCAAATGGTAACCTTCAGCCATAAGTCCTTTTTTGATGGAAAATACAATGGAATACACCTCTTTCCTTACTCGTTATACGTCTTTTACAGTTTGAAGTTTCACTATTTTTATAAAACGTTTATATGGCAAGGAGAGAGTCTAATTCCTTCTTACCCTTTCCATAAAAAGCGATTCCTCAGAGTATAAAGAGGCTCTGAGGAATCGCTTTTTAGCACCATACAATAATAGCGGAAGGTGTAGTCTGGGCAGGAATGCTGCGGGTACTGGCTTCATAAATGACGATAAGATTTCGGTTAGCTGGATATCGTGTAAATGGCTGCCCATTTCTCAACATAATAGCAGTGTAGGGTGATAGGTTTAGCTTTAGCTCCCCATCACTGCTTACGAGTTGATTGTCGAAGTAGCTTACTTTTACATTTTGGTAGGGACTCTCTTTTACTATGACGAGCGCTTGATATTGCGGAGGATAAATAAGGATAGCGGGCGCATTGCCATCATAATAGCCGGTGACGCGGTCCCCAATTAATACCATTGCCTGATCAACGAAATACGTTGTAGGCGACACGACAAAATTAACAATTTCTCCATTTTCATTTTGGACAGACATCAGTTGAGTGCAACCTTCGCCATTGCCGGCCATAAAATCATCGATCGCTATTACATTACCGGTAAAAGAAAAGAAATTAACCATGTTCAACCCTCCATTTTTTTCCTATCCTTCTAGGGTTATGCACAGAAATGCGCAGAGGTACTGCGGATAAATAAAGGAAATGTATTTAATTTTTGGGCATATACTACAAAAAAGATGGAAGGATGAAACCATGCCCGTACCATTTCCGGTCAGCATCGCGACATTTGCTATGAGCGGCGGTCCAAAAAAGACAATCTTTATTCCCCAAGCAATACAGATGATGAACAAGCAGCTTGAAGTAATGATAAATCATACAATTATAAAGGAAATAGAGGCAATGATCGCACAGCAGGATGGTGAAATGGAAGACGTACTGGTGGAAGAAGTTCTTGGAACGTATGAAATAAAAAACAATCAACGAAATGTTCTGAGCCTATCACTTAGCAATTATACATACCATGCCCGCGCTGCACATGGAATGACCATTATCAAGTCATTAACTTTTGATTTAAGGAAGGGGGAAAAATGCACCCTAAAGGATTTGTTCAAGCCGGGAAGCGACTACGTAAAGAGGCTGTCGGCGCTTATTCAGGAGCAAATAAAGGCGCGTGACATACAACTTCTCAATGGGTTTACGGCAATCCGGCCTGATCAGGATTTTTATTTGGCAGATAAATCAATTGTCATCTATTTTCAGCTATATGAATTGACAGCTTATGTCTATGGTTTCCCGATGTTCCCCATTTCAATTTATGATTTGCAGGATATCATCGATGAAAATGGACCGCTTGGACGATTGGCACAGAATAATTGATAGCCCACTTCAAGTTTTTTTGCGTTAAAAAAGGTATGAAGAGGCTCGGCTTATGTGACGGTAAGCTCGAGCCTTTTATGTTTGCAGAAAGATTAGAAATCAAGGTTTCGTTTAGTAGAAGTTGTATGCCTAACACTGGTGTTTTCCTCAATCCATATCATCGTTTCTTTTAAACTATCCCATCCATCACTGAGTGGTATATATCCTAAAACTTTTTCAATCTTTTCTCCGCTCCGTATAACAGGGGAGTAGGCTAGGTACATCATCTCTTTTTGTTCCCGCATAAAGGGAGAGAAAATAGCTAAGAATGCAATCATTCTGGATGTTGCAGCCTTTTCATCATATTACAAAAAGAAATTTTAAAAACTATACAACATAATTTCTCTATCTTTAGACAATCTAATGCTTAAGGAGCGCATTAAATTGTCTCACAATTTGAAACGATGTATCAAATGAATTGGAACGAAGGAGGTATGCGGTATGAATGGACCATTCGTCCCAAAGCTTGTTTATTTTGAACCGCAGGCATTGGATTATCCGCTGGGTAGAGAGCTGAAGGAAAAGTTTGAGCAGATGGGGATTGAAATACGTTATACGACGTCACACAATCAAGTGAGAGATCTGCCGGGGGAAAATGATTTTCAAAAATACCGGATGGCAAAATCTACGTTAGTCGTCGGGGTTCGAAAGACATTGAAGTTTGATACGTCCAAGCCATCAGCCGAGTATGCTATTCCATTTGCGACGGGATGCATGGGGCACTGCCACTACTGCTATTTGCAGACGACAATGGGCAGTAAGCCGTACGTCCGTACATATGTGAATGTCGAGGAAATCCTGGAGGCTGCCGACCGCTATATAGCAGAGCGGGCACCAGAGATTACACGCTTTGAGGCAGCATGTACATCGGACATTGTCGGACTTGATCATCTAACGCATACACTAAAGCGGGCAATCGAACATTTCGGAAAGACAGAACTAGGAAGGCTGCGGTTTGTCACAAAGTTTCACCATGTCGATCATTTACTTGATGCAGAGCATAATGGCCATACACGCTTTCGATTCAGTATTAACGCAGACTATGTTATCAAAAACTTCGAACCGGGGACATCCCCGCTGGCAGAGCGTATTAAGGCTGCTGGAAAAGTCGCACGGGCGGGTTATCCGCTTGGATTTATCGTGGCACCAATCTACCTTTATGATGGGTGGGAAGAGGGCTACCGTCATATGTTCGAACGACTGGATGCAGAACTGCCAATGGATGCACGTGCGGATGTGACATTCGAATTCATACAGCATCGTTTTACAAAGCCGGCCAAAAAGGTAATTTTGAAAAACTATCCAAAGACAAAGCTGGAGCTGGATGAATCAGCAAGACGAGTAAAATGGGGTAAGTATGGTATCCACAAATACATTTACCAAAAAGATCAGGAAGAGGAGCTGAAACAGCGCCTCGAGGAATATATGCGTGAATTCTTTCCCCATGCAAAGTATGAATATTTTACGTAATAGCATCGGATTTCCAGCATCGGCGGGAAATCCGTTTTTTATTTGTAGGTAAAAAATAATAAATCGCGCAATAGAGGGCCAAAATCGCGTAATAGACACTGAGAATCGCGCAATACACCCAAAAATTCGCGCAATAGAATATAATAAAGAGAGATTGCGAATTGAAAGGAGTGGAAAAAGGGTGAAGAAGTGTATTCTATTAATAGGCGGGCTTGTTATCGCTGTTGCAGGTCTGCTTGATATAAAGTACAAAGGATTGTTTTATAAGAGCTTGCCTCAATCAATCCAATCAAATTTAGATAAAATTATAAAATAAATCTACATACAATAAACCGCACCAATTTGCTTGGTGCGGTCATTTTTATTACCCAAAGTTGAGTACTTTAGACATCGTGGCAACCTGCAGCTTTTCACCTGTTGGTTTAGTAACCGTTTCTTCTTTGCTGATGGAATAACCGATTGACTCGTACAGCATCATGTTTCTTGGGACATTCATCCGTACTTTGCAGCGGATTTCAGGAACCCGGTGCTGTACTGCATATTGTTCAAGGGAAGTAAGCAGCTTCTTTGCCAGTCCTTTCCCTTGATATTCAGGGATGACGGAAAGACGAGAAAAGTAAAGATAATCGCTTTCGAATGTAAAACGAACCATCGCAGCTTCCTCTCCATCGACATGACCGATGACGGCAAGCTCACCATTTTGCATTTTTTCCGTAATCAATTCTACTGTTTCATCCAAGGCGCTTGAAGGTACACCTTGGACTCGATATTCGGCAAACGCCTGTAGCATAATAGAGAGAACCGACTCGGCATTTTTTGTTAGTTGAATTTGCATACGAACACCCCTTTATAGTTATGTATGAATAATTATAATTTTTAGTAAATAACTATTCAATATATAAGGGGCTCTCTTTTTAGTACCGGCGAAAAAGGGTGGATTACCGGCGATTTTTACAAAATACCAGCGAAATCCCTTGCTTTACCGGCGATTCCCTTTAAAATACCGGCGAATTTACTCATGTATAGGCAGCGTCTTCTCTTCAATTTCTTTTTTCACAGCCCGAGTAAATTCTTCCATAGGCATTGTCTCTAATTTCCCTTGGCCGTAAGAGCGGATAGTTACTGTACCGTGTTCCTGTTCTTGATCGCCCAAAACAAGAATGTACGGAACCTTTTTTAACTGAGCTTCCCGAATTTTCTTGCCGAGCTTTTCATGTCGGCTGTCAATCGAAGCTCGGATTCCAGCTTCTCGTAACCGCTCTTGAATTTGTTCTGCGTAGGCTTCATGCACAGCTGATACCCCGATGATTTCGACCTGCTTTGGCGCAAGCCATAAGGGGAAGGCACCGCCGAAATGCTCGATTAAAATCCCAAGGAAACGGTCAATCGAACCGAAGACAGCCCGATGGATAACGACAGGGCGGACCTTTTCATTGCGCTCATTTACGTATGTTAAATCGAATTTTTCAGGCAGCTGGAAATCCAATTGCACCGTCGCACATTGATGGCTGCGCTTAATAGCATCTTTAATATGGATATCAATCTTTGGCCCGTAAAAGGCACCGTCTCCGGCATTTACTTTATAGCGGTAGCCGAGTTTCTTCAGTACATTTTCAAGCGCTGCTTCCGCTTCATTCCAGAGTGCCAGCTCTCCCATAAAGTCATCGGGGCGTGTTGATAGCTCAATTTCATACGTGAAGCCGAATACCCGATAAACATGATCAATAATCTGTAGGGCAAGTGTAATCTCTTCTTGGATCTGGTCTGGTCTGACGAAAATATGAGCGTCATCCTGGCAGAAAGACCTGACACGCAATAGTCCATTTAGTGCTCCGCTGAATTCATGGCGATGGACCTGGCCAAATTCAGCCATCCGGATCGGCAAATCACGATAGGAATGATGATCATTTTTATAAATCAGCATATGACCTGGGCAGTTCATCGGTTTCAATGCAAATTTCTGCTCATCCACCTGTGAGAAATACATATTATCTTTATAGTGATGCCAATGCCCCGATTGCTCCCAAAGCCGCTGATTCATCATGAGCGGCGTCCGCACCTCCTTATAATCATAGCGGGCCTGCAATTCACGTAAAAAGGATTCCAGCTCGTTTCGAAGTATTTGCCCATTTGCTAAATAAAACGGCATGCCTGGTGCCTCTTCAGAAAACATAAAGAGCTCTAGCTCCTTACCGAGTTTGCGGTGATTCCGCTTTTCAGCTTCCTCTAAAAATGTGAAGTAGGCCTGCATGTCTTCATTGTTCGCAAAAGCGACACCGTAAATCCGCTGAAGCATTTGATTGTTGCTGTCTCCACGCCAGTAGGCACCGGAAAGGTTCGTTAACTTGAAATGCTGCAGTCTGCCAGTTGTCGGAACATGGGGACCGCGGCATAAATCATAGAATTCACCTTGCTCATATACTGTGACAAGCTCATTTGGAGGAATCGCTTCAAGCAGCTCCAGCTTCAGCGGGTCATGCATAAACAATTGCGCTGCTTCTTCTCTTGTCACTTCTTTTCTTACAAAGGGGAGATTCTCTTTGACAATTTTCTTCATTTCCTTCTCAATTTTCTGCAAATCTTCCGGGACAAATGAATGCTCCAATTCTATATCATAATAAAATCCATTTTCTATAACCGGTCCTACGCCGAAGTGTGCAGCAGGGTAAAGTCTCTTTACAGCCTGTGCCAATAGGTGTGCAGTAGAATGACGAATGACTTCTATTCCTTCCGCTGAATTCACATCATAAATAGCAATTTGGGCATCTGCCAGAATAGGATGCGTCAAATCAACTGTGGTGCCGTTCACACTCCCTGCGACTGCTTTTTTGGCAAGGCTCGAACTAATTGCTTTTGCAACATCGGTTAGTGTGACACCTTGTGCAAACATTTGCTGTTTACCATCTGGAAATTGAATCTTTACTTGTTGGTTTGACATAATCATTCTCCTTTTCTTGAAAATAAAAAAACACATATCCGTCCACTAAGGGACGAGTATGTGTTGATTACCCGTGGTTCCACCCAAATTCCTGCCGATGCAAATCAGCAGCTCATTGATTGCAGATAACGCCTGCTCACGTCACCGGTTTCCCGGTAAAGCTCAGAGGTAGTAAATCGATAAGTCCGAATTAGGAAACTTTCAGCCGGTGATTTCCCTCTCTGCGAATCTTTCTTATCCATTCGTGTCCTCGTCATTGCCTGTATGGTTAAAATTGTTATTTACTTTAAAGGGAAAAACAAAAGATGTCAATAGGCGGTTTTCTAATTTTCTAAAAAAAATAATAAAAAGAGCAGCCCGTAAGCTGCCCTTTCAGAGTAAAGACAAAGTCACTTTTTGACTTTGTCTTTACGTTTTTTCAACTAGTTTGATAAAGGTATGTTTTACTCAGCCTGTCTTGAAAACGCTTGTCAGACAAGGCGCGCCGACGAGCGAAGACACGAATAGAACCTAAGTTCATGAGGGGACGAGCGAGGCAAGCAACGCTGGATGAAAGCGTTTGTCAACAGGCTGAAAGAGCAGCCCGTAAGCTGCCCTTTCTATTCTTCCACTTCAAAAACGCTGAAACGGTCGTCTTCATATTGAAGCTGGAGAACGAAGTCATCTTGATGATAGGTAATTGTTTCACCTTGTCGATCAGTTTCCTCCCAGCCTCTGTTAGTAATAACAAGCTGGTAGCCTTTCGAGATGCCATTCGCAGCGCTTGCACCGTCCCATTCATAGTGCTTTGCATTGTCTTCTTCTTTTTCAAGCTCCGCCGATTTCGGTATAGGGAAGCCGTTCATATCTTCAAGAGATTCGTAGCCGGTACTAAGTGATGTATAGTACGTAACCCCAACTATAATTAATACAAGAGCTAAGGCGCTGATAATGATCCATTTTTTTCTTCCTGTTTTTTTCATGATGAACTCCTTTCGTGCTGCCTAGTAAATTTTCTCTCTATATCTTGCTACTACCCGAAAATCTATAGTAATAAAACGAAAAGAGGTCTTCAAAGCATTATTTTGAAAAAATATAGGATTTTTTGATGAATATAGGGGACCAGCCCCTGAAGTAACTTCCTGGTATTTCGAAGCTAGGCTGGTTAGAAGATGTTTATGGTAAGTATGTATAGGCGGAATAAGGAAGCTCATAAGAGAAATAAAAGATGCTAGGATGTTGACTACCAACATGCCTGCATCTTTTTATCGATATGAATAAGGAATGATCATTTTATTCCTTCGCTCTTTTTGGCCATAAAAAGTAAGATGCTGAATAAAGCAGATCAATCCCGACAATAATTGCCCAGATCCGAAGCGGATTCAGCAGGGCTGCTGTACGTTCCGGGTCCCCGATGAAGAAGTGAATCCCGAAGATAAAGGCGCTGCCGATAATGAAGGCGAGCAGGTGCTGAAGCGAGCCTTTTATTTCATGGCGGGCATGTTCAAACCCATATTTTTTATGTGGTTTTTCCCCTTGTTTTAAGATGTAATACGTAAATTGCCGATCAGCCCAGGCAATCATGCTTTTTCCGAACGCAATGGAAACGCCTAGATAAATGGCTGCAATCCCATGAACAGTGCTAGCGGTTGCTCCATTATATAAATCGACTGCCGTCGCAATAAGGAGCACGAGATCAACGACTGGTGTGAGCGCCAAGAAGAATAGCCCCAGCCCCTTCATTTTTAATATATATCTAGTGAATAATCCAAGCAGAATGACCACCCAAAAGGCGATTTCAGCTCCGACAATCAGCCATCCAATTCCTCCCATAAAGAATCCTCCCTTTTTTAATACAGTTGTATTTTTTAAAAATATAACATGGCAATTTAAATAATACAAGTGTATTTTAAAAAAGATTTTGCTATACTAAACATATGCCAAAGATTGTAGATGTAGCGGAACGAAAGAAGGCCATAGCGGAGGCGACATGGCAGGTCATCTTGGAGAAAGGGATGGAAGGAGCGACGGTCAGAAATATTGCGAAAGAGGCGGGGCTGTCCCTAGGTGCCCTGCGACACTACTTTTCAAACCAGGATGAACTGCTCGTCTACGCCATGAATCTTGTAACAGAGAATGTTAACCAGCGGATTGGTGAAGTATTAAAAGAAGATATGCCAATACAGGAGCAGGTATTGAAAGTCCTGCTTCAGACGTTGCCGATAGAGCAGCAAAGCATGCTCGAGATGGAGGTATGGTTTGCTTATGTGGCTTCGGTGAAACATAAGAACGAGGAGATGAATATCCCGTTCAATACATTGTTAACCGGTATGGAAAAAATTATCCATGGGCTATCGGAATTCGGTTTCCTGAAAGAAGGGGTAGACCTGGATATGGAAATTGAAAGGCTTTATGCTGTAGTGGATGGACTAGCGGTTCATGCCTTGTTCGAGCGTGAAAGACTTGACCGTACCCGGGTAATCCGGACACTTGTTTACCACTTAAATTCTATTCTTAAGAATGAAGCGGCGTTGAAGCTATCTGAAATAGAGGTGTAAATAGAGGATGTATACAGCGGAAGGTGGACGGAGAAAATCTCGTAACCACCTTCCGTTTTAGTGTTCTCGGTAACTGTGCTGTAAAGGATCAAGAGCAGAAAACTAGTTAAACCAGCCCTTTTTCTTAAACCATACATACATGGATATCCCGATCATTGCCATCAATCCAAGCGTTATAAAATAACCATACTTCCATGTTAACTCGGGCATATGCTCAAAATTCATCCCATAGATCCCTACAATAAATGTTAGCGGCGCAAAGATAGAAGTGATGATCGTGAGCACTTTCATTACATTATTTGTTTGATGTGAATTCACCGAGAGATAATTATCTCGTATATCCGCTGTAAGTTCTCTATCAGACATGATGATGTCTGATAGTTTGAGGAGATGGTCATAAATATCAGAAAAATATTCTTTTCTATCGGTGACTCCGCTTAAGTGATGAGAATTCAACATACGGTAAAGTAAATCGCGCATCGGGTTGATTGTATGTAATAGATTTAATAACATATTTCTTGTCGCAAATAGTTCATGCATCAAAAGGTTCATCGATTTACGGTGGGTGTTGCCTTCAATTTTGTCTAAATTGTCTTCGATTTTATAGATGACTGGAAAGTAGTTATCGACTGTTTTATCTAAAATTTGGTGAAATACATAAAAGGAATCCCATTGTTCCTTGTTTTCTTGAAATAATATTCTATTCCAAACTTCATCCACTTCATCGGACTGTGAAAGGTGAAATGTAACAATAAAATTGTCCCCGATAAAATAATTCAGCTCCTCTTTTAGTATTTCACCCTCTTGCTCCCTCACAATATGCGTAACAAAAAAGGTATGGTTATCGTAATAATCCAGCTTCGGGCGTTGAAGCCTGTGTACACAGTCTTCAATAGCGAGAGGATGGAAGTGGAAAGTATCCACTAAATGTTGTGATTCTTCGTTAGTAGGTTGATTAAAATCCACCCAAAACCATTTAAAAGTAGAAAAATCGATATCACTTATAGAAATATACGTTTCTACGTGATCATTGTTTGTTATGCCAATAAAACTAATCAATTTGTTCACACCTTCTAACTAGTTAATTCGCTCAAAATGCTACCCAGTAAATATAAAAATAACTACCTGTTTTATCCGTAAATTATCAAGCCGGCGATAGCTTGCGTATGTAATAAAAAGCATATTACGGTTTAAGATGCTTCCAATTCCTGGTTGATATACCGGTTAGAATAAAAATTATATCCTTGTCATTTGCTGGACCGCTGGAAGCTGACAATTCACCACCAAATGAACCTGATTTGTAAAGCATTATACACATTAATCGCTATAAATAACCCCATATCAGAAATTCTATAAATACAGGGCTGAAAGGGAGTTTTTAAGCTATTTGTAAAATGCTCCAGCAGGCAGATTCGCTTTAATTCTTCCCGGAGTTTTTATACAGTTTGAAAAGAAAAGGGAAATTTTTTTGCGAAAAGTAAAACTATTAATCTACTATTTACGAATATATAAGTGAAGCACAGAAAGTGATGTGAGGAAGGCAGATGAATGAGCGGTTTTGGATACGGAAAGTCCAGCAGAAGCACGATGAAAAAAGTGCGGACAAGCTGACACGAAAATACTATAAGGAAATATACATATTTGTTTATAAGCAAACACTTGATGAGCAGCTGGCGCTTGATTTGACGCAGGAAATCTTCATTCGCATGCTGCGCTCTATTGCCTCCTATGAAGAGAAAAAATCTGCTTTTCGTACCTGGTTGTACCGGATTGCAGCGAATCATTGTATCGATTATCTACGCTCAAAACAGCACCGAATGAAACAGGTGACTGTTTACACCGTCGATGAGGAGCAGGCAGAGCTTGAGGACAGCATGCTGCAGCTTGAGTATAAGGAGCAGTACGAGGCGGTCAATACATTCCTGCAAAAGCAGAGCGGCAGTATCCAGCAAATTGTTCGTTATAAGATTTTCGCAGAACTGACCTTCATAGAGATTGCAAAGCTTTTGCAAATGCCGGAATCAACTGTCAAGACGAACTATTATAAGGCAATCAGGATCCTGCGTAAGGAAATGGAGGCGTATTATGAAGACGAAGTTTGAACCAAAACTGCCAACGGAAGCGGAAATCGACAGACAGATTGCCATGATTATGGAGAAGGGGCTGCCTCGCAAGCAATCGATGTGGGGGATGCTCGGAGAGATGTGGCGGATTTTTCCGAAAAAGCAGCTCTTATTTGAACGAGGAGAGATACTGTTTACAAGTCTCTTGCTAATCATTGTGGCAGCCCAACTGTGGTACACAATCGAGGCACCAAAGGAAATCACGGATAGCTGGGCGGCCATGCTGTTCCTTATTTCCCCATTTTTATTTCTGGCACTAACAGGCTTTTCAACAATCCGGAAGAAGCTTGAAGGGACACTGGAGCTGGAAATGACGATGAAGTATACGGTATATCAGATACTGGCCATCCGTATGTTGTTCTACAGTATCATAGCGAGTATTGTACATGCTGGCTGCATAGTCATTGCAGCGCAGTTTATAGCAATGGATGTTTTCAAAATGATTAGTGTGGCACTGACAGGACTTTTTTTATTTGCCACAGGTTTACTATATGTACTGCGCGGGAGGGGTCCTCTCTTAAAAACCATTCTCTATTGTATTGGATGGTTTGCAGGGAATTTTGTGCTGTTCGGCCAGGACAAGCAAGTCTACACCCAGGTTATTATGCAGCTGCCAAATGCTTTCTATATCATGATTGCCTGCATAGCTATTAGTCTTTTTCTATTTGGCCTGCAGCGGTTTTTTACGAAACAACAGGGAGGTACATTTGAATGCTTGTCATCGAAAATGTAACAAAGCAATATGGCGATTTTATCGCTCTAAGGAATATTTCATTATCGCTTGAAAACGGCGTATATGGCCTGCTAGCGCCGAATGGAGCGGGGAAGTCGACGCTTATTAAAATGCTCGCCACATTAATTACCCCGACAGCTGGGACCATCACCTACAATGGCCGGGATATTATCACGCTGGGTGAGGAGTATAGGGAAAAGCTCGGCTATTTACCGCAGCATTTCGGTTATTATAGGCACTATACACCTGTACAGTATTTGCAGTATTTGGCAGCACTTAAAGGAATGCCAAAGGAACAGGCAGCTGACCGTATCGACGAGGTACTAGAACTCGTTGCACTATCTGACGTGAAAAAGAAGAAGATGCGTAAATTCTCAGGCGGTATGATCCAGCGTGTCGGCATTGCACAGGCACTGCTTGCCGATCCGCAAATCCTTATTTTAGATGAACCGACAGCAGGGCTGGACCCGAAGGAACGTGCACGGTTCCGTCATATTTTATCGAATTTGGCACGGACACGGATTGTTCTTTTATCAACGCATATTGTTTCGGATGTAGAGTCTATTGCGAATGAAATCATCATGATTAAAAATAAGCAGCTCCTGTACCAAAAAGATGTCGCCTCTATTTGTGCGACGATGTCAGGCTGTATTTTTGAAACAGTAGTCGACTTTGCGGATGTAGCGGATTTCGCAAAAAATTATATTGTGCTTGCGGAAAAGCAGGAGGCAGGTCGTATGCTCATCCGCTTTATGGCAGAGGAGCAAAAGCCGCACTGGCAGCCGGTACAGCCGACACTGGAAGATGTCTTCCTTGTTGAATACGCCCAGGAAAGCACTGTTGGGTGATTGGATGAGATATATCGGATTAGAGCTGCAAAAGCTATGGCGGTCCCCTGTGATATGGGTGCTGTTAGTTGTGTTCATCGGGTTTAATAGCTTTTACATATGGTCGGAAGCACGTGAAGAAAAAGAGCTCGCGATATTGAATGACATCATAGCGAACTACGGAAAGACAATTGAGGAAGAGACACTCGAAGAACTGCATGAGGAAATCGAACAAAAAGCTGCGGTGCTCGGCTCACAGCAGGGGGCAGCCGCCTATTTGGATGCTATGACGTCTGAATTTTATTACAAACAATCAGAAGAGGTACAGTGGCAGATCGATGAACTCAGCTTGTACGCTATGTATGCAAACCTTGCTGGCCAGCTGAAGGAGCGGTATGGAAAAGTAAATATGAATGCATTCGGTGAAGACATCAAGAAAACATACAGCTTATCAGGGATTGCTGCATCCTGGATGGATAGGCACTTTGCTCAGCTGGAGAAAAGATTCGAAAAGTATATGGAAAACGAATCCTACAACGAATGGTTTTTTGCAGGGAACCCGTACCGGATGCATAGTTTTTTGTTCCGATCTGTTGTGAAAATGGTTGCGCTGGAAGGAATTCTGCTCGCTGTACTCATGACTGCCTATCTTACAGCATATGAGCGTGAGCAGCGTACGCATCTCCTTATATTTGCAAGCAAAATGGGCAGGGGGATTATGAAGAAAAAGGCATGGGCAGCCGGTATGGCAACAGCAGGAGCTGGACTTTTACTGATGGCCGGCACATTCGCCGTATTCTTCAGTTTCCATGATTACACTGGGCTTTGGGGTGTCAATATCGGCAGTGGGCTTAACTGGGAGTACCAAGCTCCTTATATGTTTTGGTGGGACATGCCGCTATGGCAGTATTTATTGCTGGCAGTAGTCATCATTTTCATTTCATGGCTTGTTATTACATTTGCTACATTTGCTGTGGCAGTTGGTGTGCAGAACAGCTATATCGTATCGATTACAATGCTGCTCGTGCTGCTCGCTTTGTTCGTTGTACCGAGCTATCTTACGTTTTCACCGCTGCTAATGCTCATAAGCCACTTCAACCTTATGCTGCTCGTTTTAAATCCGCACATGCTGTTCAACGGGCTGTCAGGGATGACGGGATTCTGGTATCACGAGCTGCTGACGTTAAGCATCTTCATCTTACTAGCAATTGTGATGGCAATGCGGAGCATGAAACGATTTAAACGAAAGGACCTACACGAATGAGACTTTGGTGGATGGAAATCAAGAAATGCTTTACATGGCCGATTGTCGGGCTTTTACTTGTGATGAATGTGCTGTTATATAGCCTGCTTGCAGAATTTTATTTTGAAAATTTTCCAAATGGGCGACCATCAAGTGAAAGATTTGAAATCGAGCTGGATATGGTTGAAAGGTACGGAGAAGTCATTGACGATGGAGAGATAGCAGAAGTCCGGCGGGAATATGAGCAGACAGTAGAGAAGTTCGAAGCCATCTTGAGGGACCATCCACTTAGTCAAACTGCCGGGGTGGAGACGGTTGAACAGTACAGGGAATATGAGCGGGACGATGAAGCTTTCAATAAGCTGGAGCAGGTTTTTTGGGAAACGGACGATTTCGACCTGATGTGGTGGATACAGTCTTATGAAAGTATTTTGGAGAACTATCAGTACAAGGAAGAAAGCCTCCAGTCACAACATTATAGATCGTCTCTGGAAAAGGAGCGGATAGAGGAGTTACTTGCAAACGAGAGTTATCAATATTACAGCTCTTCTGTTGTAGAAAACTTTATGACGATTGTCGAAAATGTCACCATCATCATTTTATTCAATCTGTTGATTTTATTATCGCCTCTATTCCTTAGGGACCGTGCAAATCAAATGGTGCCGCTGCAATACAGCACGAAACATGGCCGCAAAACCTTCGTCACGAAATGGCGGGCGGGGCTGATGCTGACCCTTTTTGTAACAACCGTTTTAATTGCAATTTACGGGATGCTTTATATGGGAAATGGCACATCTCCGTTCTTCTTTATGCAATTGTATCATATGGATTACGTTAATTACTGGTACGACATTACGTTCAGGCAGTATATCATCTTTGTCATAATGGGGATGTATCTCATTAGTGCTGTTTTCGGACTGCTGGTGATGGCCTGCTCTTCTTTAAGCCGCAATTACCTCAGTCAGATGGCAGCACAGATTGTGGTAATCGGGCTGTTCATCTGGCTGGTCATTCCAACGGCGCTCGGCAGACTGTTCCAGACGTACCATCTGCCTTGGGTGGTGCCGGGTATATATGCAGGATTGATTGGGGTGACAATAGTGGTTGTTTATTGGCTGCTGCGGCGTGAAAAGGTACGAGAGATTACTTAATAAAGAGGATTTTTAAAAAGGATATCAGGAGTTATTGCAGAAGATGCGATAGCTCCTTTTGATTATTGTTTTTAGAAAATTGGAATAAATATTTCATCTCTTCTTCAGTTAATGGTAAAGTATGGATAAATATTAGTGAGCAGGAGACAGTGGGGGGACTAAGCTTGAAGGAAATTATGTACATAGGTGTTTTACTGGGGACTGTTACAATGGCAGCCTGCACGGCAGAAGAAATGGATGCTGTGGTAGATACACCAATCATTGAAGGGCAGAAGGAAGCAGTTTCAGAAGAGGGAAAAAAGTTCGCTATTGTGCCGGAAGCAGAAGCAGCCCCAGTAGAATTAACACAGCAGCAAAAGGAGGCTTATCACAAGCGATATGTGGATGCCGTAGAGTGGCTAAACCAGCAGAAAGTAGGGCTTCATATGGAGGTTTCCCCGCTAGAGCAATTTGAAGATGAAGCGTGGCGGGACCCTGAGATTTTTGAAAAAGATATTCGGTCCGCGGTGGATGAGCATTTGGCGAAAGAACGTGAAATGGTACAATCCCTCTCTGAAGCAGACAGAGAAACAACTCTGAAGGCGGATGGAAAAATAGCAAAAAAAGCATATATGTATACAAGTGAGGTAATACGTGTCGTTGAGATTGCAGCGAACTTTACAACACAGTATAACGAGACCCATGATCGGCAGGTGTTTACTGGTATAGATGGGATTACAACAAAAGGGTTAAGTCCTAATGGAACTTGGGAGCAGACAGCTGCTGAGGCCTCCTTGATTGACGGTGGACGCACATATAGTATTGATATCGAAGGGATTTGGAGTGGAATGGGCCTAACATTCGAAAAAGCATTTACTATTGAATTCAGGTGTGACCAATTCGGAAATATCTATTAAATGAAGGTGAGTCAGGAATAATAAGATGGTTTCTTTCATGATAGTCGTAAAAGTGGAATATTTTATAAAAAAATAGAGTGAAGGCCTTGATGTGGTTAATAGTGAAAGGCGGGGCTCAACATAAAATCAATTTTAGTAAAGACTAATGTTATTGCTAGCGGTTTTGCTGCATTATTTATTTCCTGGTTCTTTGCAGAGGGCGCGATTGGTGACGCTGATTCTTTGACACCGCAATTCTTTTTGATCTTACCTGTATGGGCACTCGGCACAGTATTGATGTGGGGGGGGGAGGTCCAAAGAAGGACAGGGTACTTCCTATTTTACCATACTATTAAGCAGCCTAATCCCCTGGGTAACAATTCCTCTAGGGTTAATGTTAGCGTTTCAATTTATATAAGAGAAGAAACAGGCTTACTAGTTCCTATAGAGATAGCCGGCGCAATAAATTTATGGGTGTCGGTTTTTTTCATTTTCCTTATAATGAGAGGTAGGAACTGTCCAATTTTCTGGAAAGGAGTGTTTACATGAAACACCTAAAAAGAGGCGGTAAAATCGGTATCTTTTCACCGTCATCACCCGCATCGGTGACAGCGGAAAAGCGTTATAGACGGGCAAAGGCGTTCCTTGAAGGCAAGGGCTTTGAGATTGTTGAAGGCAGATTGACAGGGCAGTCGGACGTCTACCGCTCAGGTTCACCAAAGGAAAGGGCGGAAGAACTGAATGAACTGCTCAGAGATCCGGATATACCAATGATTATGTCAATGATCGGTGGAACAAATGCCAACAGTATGCTGCCGTACATTGACTATGAGGCATTTAAGGCAAACCCAAAGCTTGTCGTCGGGTACTCGGATGCAACTGCTGTACTGCTTGCGCTTTATGCCAAGACGGGCATAACAACCTATTACGGGCCTGCGCTCGTTCCGTCATTTGGAGAATTGGAGCCGCTTGTCGATATTACATATGATTTCTTTGAGGAGTATTTCTGCCGGGAGCAGTCTCTCCCATACGAAATACCGATGTCTCCGGTTTGGTCGGATGAGCCGGTGAACTGGCTTGAGAAAGAAACGGAAAAGACGCTTTATCCGAATGAATGGACGTCTGTGAATGATGGAGTGGCAGAAGGTCGGCTGATCGGCGGCAATAATAATGCGATGTACGGTTTTATCGGTACAGAGTACTTTCCGGAAGTCCGAAAAGGTGACATCCTGCTGATTGAGGATTGCATGAAGAATGCAGCAATCGTCGAGAAAAATTTTGCGATGCTGAAGCTGCACGGTATCTTCGACAAGGTTTCTGCTATTCTGCTCGGTAAGCATGAGCGCTATGATGATTTAGGGACCGGCAAGCAGCCAATCGACCTTTTGCTCGAACAGCTAGATGGCAGGGACATTCCGATTTTTAATGGGTTTGACACATGCCATACTCATCCGATGCATCCGGTGGCTATCGGAAAACGCGTACGGGTCGATACAAAACAGTGCAAGGTAGAATGTGTGGAAAAATGGCTGTAGGAGACCCCTTACATGATGAAAATAATAAAAAGATGGTACGGAATGCAACTTTTCCTGCCATCTTTTTTGTTTTCAGTAATGGTAAGTGACGAAATTGTAACAGTAGGGCTGTAGATTGTTAGGATAATCGATGGTTATCATACGTTTCATTTTATAAAGTTAAAAAGTGGAATATTTACTAAAGCATTTCAAGTAATAACTAGGGAAATTGGTATTCAATAAACAAGGGAGGAAGCATAATGGCAAAAAAGAAGATTGGGATTGGGAAGGTTATCCGTAACATCGTGCTATCCTTCATCGTACTTTGCATGATGTGGGTCATATTTCATACAGGGATGAAACTATATGAAGAAAATAAGTATCCCGCCACCGGAGAATACATCGATTTAGAAGGCGAAAAACTCCATGTTACAACTAAAGGTGAAGGGGAGAAAACGATTGTCCTATTACCGGGTTTAGGAACAACAGCACCTGCTCTTGATTTTGAACCTTTAATGAATGAATTAGCAAAAGACTTTCAAGTAGTTGTAGTCGAGCCGTTCGGATACGGCTGGAGCGATCTGACAAAAAGAGAGAGAACAGTGGAAAATATTGTGGAAGAGGTAAGAACAGCGCTGCAAACCGCTCAAATTGAAGGGCCCTATATCCTAATGCCGCACTCGCTCGCAGGAATTTATAGTATGTACTATGCCAATAAGTACCCTGAAGAAATAGAAGCGGTTGTTGGAATTGATCCTACATTACCGCAAGCTCTTGAGTATTTTAATGAAGCAGCTCCAAAGATGCCGTCGTATTTCAGCTTTATAGCACCAACAGGCTTGGCTAGATTAGCTCTGCTAGTTAATGCTGAGAATAGTTTGCCTCTTGCAGAAGAAGGTACTTATTCTGATGGAAATTTAGCGATGACGAAAGCAATTTCGTCATGGAAAGGCTATAACAAAAATATCGTCGAGGAAGCAAATAAAATTGAAAAAAATGCCGAGAAAACAAAGAATCTCTCATTTCCCGCACAATTGCCAGTCATGATTTTTATGAAGGAAGATGACAAAGTAACAGATGACGGAAAATCGATGGAGTCGTTTTATGAGCAGCAGTTAAATGCGGTGAATAATCAAAGTCTTGTGACGCTAAAGGGCCATCATTACTTGCACTGGAAGAACTATAAGAAAATGACTGAGGAAATAAAGTCGTTTGTAGATTCATTTTAACTAAGCAAAATAATAGAATGGCTAAAGCTATCAGTAGAAAAGAAGACCCTGCCAACAACGCAAGGTCTCCATTTTGATTATGCCAATCGTTTCCCGGAAGGTGTAACCCTCACTTCCTGATCAGTACCCATTTCAATATTCGTCTTCTGCATTGTAAAGAGAATCACTACACCAATGACTAACAGGCCAGCCAGTACGAACATACCTGTCTGCAGGGTAAACCAGCCTAAAATTGTCGGTCCTACGAATCCGCCAAGTGCGGCGAAGGAGTTGACAAGTGCAATACCGACAGGCGCTGTAGATTCGGTGAAGAAGAACGTTAAATAGGCAAAGAAACAGCCAGTAAATCCGTACAGCCCTGCAGACGCCAGCGATAGCATAGCAACCATCGGCCATAAGGAAGTGGCGAGTGCGCAGCCGATAAACCCTACAATGGCTACACCTAAACAGATAATAAGATGCTGTTTATGCTTTCTTGTTTTATCGGCACTCCACCCTGTGAAGATGATAGCTGGAATACCAATCAACGATGGAAGCATAGCCATCCAGCCGATTTCCATGTTTGTTGCTGTTGTATCTGACAATGATTTAATAATTGTCGGCACCCAGAAAGATAAACCGTAAACCCCCGTATAGCCGGCAAAGTAGAAAGCGGATAATTTCCACACGGTTGCACCCTTTAACATTTCCCGTTTAGTCGGTTTATTGAGGCGCAGGGCGGCTCGGCGTTCGCCTTCCAGTTCACCTTCAAGCCAAGCAATTTCTTCAGGTGCCAGCCACTTAGCCTTTGCTGGGCGGTCGGTAAGGAAGAAAATTGTCACAACGCCCAGAATAAGTGCTGGAATCCCTTCTAATATAAACATCCAGCGCCAGCCTTCCATTCCTGCCCATGCAATATTATCGATAATCCATGCAGACAGGGGAGCACCGATCAAGCCGCCGACCGGTAAAGCCAATAGCAGCACAGCCGTTGCTTTCCCGCGTTCACGTTCTCTGAACCAGTATGTTAAATATAAAATGATACCAGGGAAGAATCCTGCTTCAGCGACCCCTAACAGGAAGCGTAAAATGTAAAGATGCGCCGCAGATTGTGCAAAGCCCGTTAAAATAACGATAATTCCCCAAGTAAGCATAATGCGGGCGATCCAAATCCTTGCACCGACTTTGTGCATAATCATATTGCTCGGAATTTCAAAGAAGAAATAGCCGATGAAGAAGATGCCAGAAAGAAGTCCAAATACTTCCGCAGTAAGTGCTAAATCTGCATTCATCTCAAGTGCGGCAAAGCCTAAATTTACCCGATCCAAGTAAGCGATTACATAAAGCACTAAAATAAACGGCAATATACGAACCATTGTCTTTTTCGTCGTAGAAGCGGCTAATGCATGTTCATTCATAGAGTGACCTCCTGTCTTAGTGGGATTCCTAAAAGCTGTTGTAAATCTTCAACTGTCAAATGACCGAGCAATTCGTTGACGACAACTTCCCCATTATCAAAGGAGAATACGGCATATTCGGTTACTAATAAATCAATTTGTCTTATACCACTTGTCGGATACGTCAGCTTTTCAACGATTTTCGCCTGCCCATCTTTTGCAAATAACATAGCAGCCCCGATGACCTTTTTGGCGCCAACTACAAGATCCATAGCACCTCCAACACCGAGAATCGGCTGTCCGGGTACCGCCCAGTTAGCAATTTCCCCCTTCATATTGATCTGCAAAATACCTAACACCGCCACATCAATATGACCGCCGCGTATCATCGCGAAGGAATCAGCACTGCTGAAAAAGGAGGCGCTTTCCGTAATCGTGATCGGCTCTTTTCCAGCTGAAATTAAATCGATGTCCAGCTCATTTTCGGATGGGGGAGGACCCATGCCTACAAGGCCGTTTTCTGACTGCAAAAATACTTGCTTTCCCTCCATAAACGAGGCAACAAGTGTAGGTATACCAACACCTAGGTTGACAACCTGCCCGTCTTCTAGTTCCTCAGCAATTCGTTTCGCAATTTTAGCACGCACATCAAGCCCTGACATATTGATCACCTGCCTTTGAATAAGCCGTTTGGATAATGTAATCGACATACACATGCGGGGTGACGATCACCTCAGGGTCCAAATCACCAACCTCTACAATCTCATCTACTTCAGCAATGACAATATCGGCTGCAGTTGCCATCATAGGATTAAAGTTTCGAGCTGTCGTATGATAAGTGAGGTTTCCAAGGCGGTCCGCAGTTTTCGCCCGGATAATCGCTACATCTCCTTTTATTGCTTTTTCAAAAATGTAGCGTTCTCCGTCAATTTCACGCTCTTCCTTGCCTTTTGCCAGCTCCGTTCCAACGGCCGTTTTCGTATAAAAACCACCGATTCCAGCGCCTCCGCAGCGAATCGCTTCTGCCAATGTACCTTGTGGCAGCAGTTCAATATCGAGTTTTCCTTCTGACCAGGCAATGACTGCTTCCCGGTTCATTGTGAAGAAGGAACCGATTGCTTTATCAATCTGTCCCTGGATAAACAACTTATGGAGACCAATACCGTGATCCCCCAAGTTATTGCTGACGACGTGCAGCCCCTTCACATCAGTTTGTGCAATTGTATCAATGACTGTTAAAGGGGAACCGGATAACCCAAAGCCGCCAGCTAAAATTTTCTGATTGTCCTTAAAGATGCTCTTTAAATCGGAAACACTGTGTACTACCTTGTCTTTCATTAACCTCTCCTCCCTATAGCAATACTAGACTGTAGTCTGATTTTAGTTTAAAATGAAATGGCAGTCAATACACAAAGGAGAAATAAAATGGTTAAAGCAGAAAAAAAGCAACAAAGAGGAGAAGAAAAGAGAACACTAATAGCGACCGAGGCCCTGAAGCTTTTTAAGGAGAAGGGGTATAAAAAGGTAACAGTCGATGAAATCGTAAGTGTTTGCGGGACATCGAAAGGTTCATTCTATCATCACTATAAATCGAAGGCTGATATTTTAAATGAGCAATTTATTATTGCAGATAAATATTATGAAAAAGTGTATGCAGAGCTGCCAGAAGCAGCAGCAAAGGAACGCTTCCGCATATTCATGGAAAAGATGTACCGCTATTTGCAAGATACATTTGGACAAGAGTTCTTAACGATAATTTATTCGACTTCTCTTGAAATGGAAACGCACGTATATTTCCGAACGCCAGACCGGAAGTTGTTTATGCTTTTTGAAAGACTGGTAGCTGAGATTTTACAGGAGCAGGAATCGAGCTTGTCTTTAGAAGAGCTGAAGGCGTCCCTCATTCAGCTTGCAATGGGCATCATCTACTACTGGTGTACATTGCACGATCCACAGCCGCTCCATGTCAGTGCAAGCGCACCGCTTGAACATTTCTTGAATGGATTTCGTTGAGCAGAAAGAAAATGTAGAGAGACTTCCGCTTATGAGATGAAGACAATCCGTCTTTGTAAAATACTAAGTATGATATACTTCTACTAAAAAACAGAGGATCTCTCCAAATGAAAGCATTCAATTATTTCCAAAAGCTGCAATATAATATTGACCTAGCGCGCATACCCATCACGATGATGCACTCTATCGTATTGATTGGTGTGCTTTTTATACAGTCGACAGTTCGTATATCGCTAAATCAAACACTGCTGTGCATTGTGTTGTTTACTGTGTATACATTGCTGCATTGGTATTCTGACACCATCTTACTAAAAATAAAATCCTTATACTTTTATTTGCAGGGATTCATCATTTTGGTCACTGCCATCCTGATGCCGGATGCTTCAGCGCTGATTGTACTCGGCTTAATGGCTGTTTTTATCATTCAGGGGATGTTCTATTTTCAGGAGGCAATAAAACTGGCGCTCCTTGTGCTCGGCTATATGTGCTTTTATATCACCATCATGTATTTCCATTTTGGTATGGAATATTTATGGCTGTTTATCGCCTTGTTTGTTAGTTTGTTTGTCTTTCTGAATTTAGTGTTGTATTTGTTTAATCAAAAAGATGTGGAAAATATAGAGCTACAATACTATATTAAGGAATTGGAAATCGCGAATGAGAAAATCGAGCAATTAACGTTAAAGCATGAAAGGGAGCGAATGGCGAGAGACTTGCATGATACATTGGCACAACGGTTAGTTGGTCTGCTATTAAAATTGGATGCAAGCGAGGCACATTTAAAAAAAGGGAATGTAGAGAAAGTAGAATCTATTTTATTATCGGCAAAAGAACAGGCACGGGAATCGTTGGCCGATGCGCGGAAGGTGATCGATGATTTGCGCCTAGCAAAGTCAGATGAGTCATTTACAGAACGTGTAACCGAAGAGATGGCCCAACTGCAATATTTATATAATATTCCCATCAAACTAACGATGGAGAATATCGCTTGTACGGCTGCCGTTGAAGAACATATTTTATCGATTTTAAAGGAAGCGGTAACAAATGTTTATAAACACGCGGAGGCGACAACGATTTCAATTTTGATGAAGGAGCAAAATAGCTTCCTCATTGTACAAATTGCTGATGATGGCAAGGGAATTGAAATCGATCATGATTTACAAAAGCAAGGTCATTACGGTATTTTGGGAATGAAAGAGCGTATCCAGCTCATGCAGGGGCAGGTAACAATCGAAAAAGAGAACGGTACGTGTATTACATTAGCAATTCCGTTGGAGTGAGGGTAAGGAAATGGTAAAGATATTAATAGTAGATGATCATTTAATTGTGCGTGAAGGAATCCGTCTCATTTTAGAAACCCAGGACGGCTATGAGGTGATAGGAGAGGCGGAAAATGGACAGCAAGCACTTGTTTTGCTGGAAACTATTACACCTGATGTTATTTTATTAGATTTAAATATGCCGATTTTAGATGGTCTCAATTTTTTGAAGAAATTTAACAGCTTAAAAAAGAGCATTCCTGTGATTATCCTAACGACCTATAATGAACAGCACTTGCTGCTGGAAGCTGTGGAATTAGGCGTCGCAAGTTATTTATTAAAGGACACAGGAAGAGAAAAGCTATTTGCGACAATTGATGCGGCCTTGCGCGGGGAAACACTGCTGCAGCCGGAGATGTTACAGCTGCTGCTAAAGGCTCAGGCGGAAAAGCACACACCAAAATTATTTACAGAAAAGGAATTACTCGTCCTGCAGGCACTGGCACGCGGGTTGAAGAATAATGAGATTGCCCAGGAGATGAACATTGCTGAACGTACTGTCAAGTCTTACCTGACAACGATCTACAGTAAGCTGAATGTGAAATCAAGAGCCCAGGCGATTGCCGTTGCGATAGAAAGAAAGTACATTTAAATCTGCCCGAACGTGCATGCTGAATGTACGTTTTTTTTATTTATTCAATATAGTAAGATAGGGGGCGGTAATAGAAAGGGGTTCTATCGTGGCTAAACTATTATATAAATTAGGTTTTTGGGCAACGAATCATGCCAAGGCTGTGTTATTCTCCGCCATTGCTTTACTGTTGGCAGCGGGCGTTGCAGTGCTTGTTTTATGGTTCGATTTTGATGATGATATGTCGATTCC
This sequence comes from Lysinibacillus sp., assembly GCA_031181585.1. Classification (GTDB taxonomy): domain Bacteria; phylum Bacillota; class Bacilli; order Bacillales_A; family Planococcaceae; genus Lysinibacillus_B. Next base: position 25,656 of record JAPSKP010000015.1, on the reverse strand, counting down.
AGGCACACCTGCCCAAAATACAATCGAAATGCTGGAGGAAGAGTTCCCGGAGGTAGGGAAAGCAGGAGCACAAATACAGGTAGTCTTTAAAGCACCTGAAGGGAAGACGCTGCTTGACCCGGAAGTGCAGGGGCATATTGCTGAATTAGTAGAAGAAGTACAGGCATTGGATGATGTAGAAGCGGTTTATACACCGGATATGCTGCAAAACTACAATGCTGATCAGACGATTGCATTTGCGATGGCCATGTATAACGTACCATCAAAAGAAGTAACGTTTGACCAAATTGACGAATTACGGGAAGTATTAGATACCACGAAGGATGAAGGCATCCAAACGGAGCTTTATTCTTCAGAAACAGAGCTTTATCCAATTGAATTACATTTTAAAACGGAAGTAATGGGTGTTGCCGTTGCATTCATTATTTTGTTCTTTACATTCGGCTCGCTTATTTTAGCAGGTATGCCGATTGTGACAGCAGGAACTGGTCTCGTTGTTGGCTTGCTAGGGATTTTGCTGGCAACGAATTTTACATCCATTTCGTTCGTATGTTTATCGTTGGCAGCGATGCTTGGATTAGCGGTAGGGATTGATTATGCATTATTTATCGTTTCCCGTTTCCGCCAAGAGTTCGCGAAGGGGTATTCCATTCCTCAATCTATTGCGATTGCGAACGGAACAGCCGGAACAGCAGTCGTATTCGCAGGTGTTACAGTCATTATCGCCTTAATCGGTTTGTCGATTCCTAAAATTCCATTCTTGTCGATGATGGGCTACACAGCGGCGGTGACAGTATTGCTGGCGATTTTCGTAGCTGTACTTGTTGTACCGGCAGTGCTTTATCTATTAGGTGATAAAATTACACCACCTATTGATCGTAAAAAAACGACGTCAGAAAAAATGGCAGACCGTGTGAAATTCTCCGGTAAATTAATGCAAGGCTGGGCTAATGCCTTACATAAAATGCCGATCGTCTTTGCGCTGGTCGGTATCATCTTGCTAAGTGTCATTACAATTCCATTTTTCCACATGGAGCTTGGTTTACCTGACGACAGCTTTTATGAAGAAGGAACAGACCAACGCGATTCCTATGATTTATTAAAAGAAGCTTATGGTGAAGGCTACCACGCATCTTTAGTGGTTGTGGCACAGGCGACAGAAAAAGATGGTGAGGTTTTATCCAAGCTGGAGCAGCTGCAAGCGGATTTGAGTACGATGGAAAACGTCGATTACATCACAAACGTTATCCCAAAAGAGTCAGGTGACATGGCTGTTATTACACTAAATCCAAAAACTGGCCCGAATGCAGAAGAAACAATTGATTTAGTGCATGATATTCGTGATGCGGATTATGAGGGTATAAAATTAAACGTGACAGGCACAACAGCGATGAACATTGATATTTCTGAAAAACTGTCGGATGCCTTACCGGTGTTTGCAGCGTTAATCATCGGCCTGGCATTTATTATTTTCATGGTCGTATTCCGTTCGATATTAGTACCGCTAAAAGCAGTGTTAGGCTTCGTGCTATCACTTGGCGCAACACTGGGCTTTGTTACATGGGTCGTGCAGGATGGTAACTTTTATGAAGTATTTGGCTTTGCAACATCAAGTCCGGTGCTAAACTTCCTGCCGATTTTGACAGTTGGTATTTTATTCGGACTTGCAATGGACTATGAAGTCTTCCTAGTGAGCCGTATGCGTGAGGAATATGCGCACTCAGGCAATGCACGTAAAGCTGTACTGGCAGGTATCCGCGATAGCGGCGGTGTAGTAACGGCAGCTGGGTTAATTATGATTGCTGTATTTACAGGTTTCATGATGGCACCAGATCCAATGACAAAAGTGATTGGACTTGCATTAACGTTTGGTGTCCTGTTCGATGCCTTTATTGTCCGTATGTTGATCGTGCCGGCTGTAATGCTTCTCATGGGGAAGGCAGCCTGGTACATGCCGAAATGGCTCGATAAAATTCTGCCGAACATTGATATCGAAGGCGAATCCATTATGAAAGAATTAGAAAAAGAAACTAGTAAGAAATAATAAACTGGAAGCTGTTTAGATAGGGGAACCTGTCTAAACAGCTTTTTTGTGAAGAAATCAGCAGCTAGCATCTTCGGAATAATCAACAAGGGTTTTGGTGATAGGTGTAGAATAATATTTTTGTATAAGCAGTGTTTTCAACAAGCCGTCGTTATAGATTTTATCACAATATCATGACAGTAATAAATTGAATGCAGGGGGAAGCTGAAGATGCAAATAAGAAAAATCACAAAAGAAGACTACCCTAATGGTAAAAAAGTTATTTACGAGTACACTTCTGATAAATACTATGATCTCCGCCTGACAGAGCATGAAAACGGGTGGGGAATCGATTTATCTTTGCAAAACTTTGATACGCCTTTCCACAAATATTTAGAAGGAGAGATTTTTGAAGAGTACCTAGAAAACATCGAGTGTTATATTGCACAGATAGATGAAAAAGAAGTGGGCATCGTCAGTTTCAATCATGAAAAATGGAATAACGTGGTGAGGGTTAATGACCTTCATATCAATCCATCGGAGCAGCAGAAAGGAATCGGCGGGCAGTTGATGAGTTTTGTGAAAAAGCGGGCAAAACAGCTGAATGCAAGAGCGATTGTACTCGAAACGCAAACGTCTAATTATCAGGCAATCCAATTTTATCAAAAGCATGGATTTCACTTGATTGGCTTGGATGCGATCAGCTATTCAAATCATGATATTGAAAATAAGGAAGTAAGGATTGAGATGGGGCTTTTTATAAAGTAGCGTTATATTCCACTAACGAAACTGTTACATACAATCTCCATGCTGCTGATGGACAGGTAAACAATGAACAAGGATTTTAGTAATAGTAGTAGAATTGTAAAATGGAAAATACGGTTGATTTTAAATGGAGGATGAGACACTTGGGATTTTTTACGCGTTTATTTAAAAAAGTAGAAGATGTAAATAAAAGGGAAACAGCTATTTCTGAACTGGATAAGGAACTATATATAGAATCAGAACTAGACGAAGCAAACGACTTTTGGGTGGAGGTTGCCCAAAACATCATTGTCAATACAGTAAAAGCGACAGACAACACAGTAGACCGTGCCTTTGTTTTAGTGGATATGAGGGAGCAGCCTTCCTTTGATATTTTCTATCAAGTTGACGGATCACTAGTGCTGTGGGATCAGCTGGAAGACGCACTGATAAAGGAAAAAATCGAAAAAGAGCTGCTGCCACAAGCGGTAAACGTTGCTGCAGCTGTAAATAGAAAATTTGCTCAAGCAAATCATCCGGCAATTTCGTATGCAGAGCTGCAGTTTGAATGGGCAACGGGTGCTTGGTTTTCTCATATTGTCTGGGATGATGATGCCAATGCGAACTTAGCAAGAGAAACTCTTGTAAGGGGATGGTTCAACATAATAAATGTAGAAGTTAAAAAGCTGCCATTAGATAGCGACAGCAAGCTTTCATGGTATCCGTGAAGCTTGCTTTTTGCAAGGCAGTTACGCGGCTACCCTCGTGGGTATCACTCTTTTGGGTATTATTTACTCTCCGCTCATTCCTTGCCATCCTGATGATAGATCAGCTGCACAACACCGGAAGTGAATGTTCTTGTACGAACCAGTTTTAAATTCAATCTTTCTGTAAGGTCACTAAACAACGGCTTTCCTTCTCCTAACACAACAGGATGAATGGATAATCTAAATTCATCGACAAGTCCCAAATTGATAAAAGAGGTAATGAGACCTGCACCGCCATATAACCAGATGTCTTTACCAGGCTGATTTTTCAATCTAGTTATTTCCTCATAGAGATTTTCATTTATGAAGATTGCTTGTTCATCAATGCCTTTTTGCGTGTGGGAAAATACATATTTCTTTTTACCATGCACCATTTGCCACATTTCTTTTTCCGTCTCGCTGTCTTCATCCTGCGGCATATATTGTCCCCATAATTCATAGCTTTTTCTACCATAGAAAATAGCATCGATTTGATTTAGGAACTGAGTAAACTCCATTTCAGGGTCCATGATGCACCAATCGACCTCTCCATTGTTCCCTTCAATGAAGCCGTCCAGCGTCACGGCTAAATCCAAAACGATTCTTCTATTGGTAACGGTATTTGACATCGCTCTTCCTCCCTGTCTTTTCTGTTCTTTTTCACACATCTTCTTGCCAGTAACTCACGATGACATTTCCACGGTAAGTATGACTAGTCGGAATAAGCTGACGCATTGCTTAATTGCCTAGTTTACTGGAATTCCCACTCTTATTATAGCAAATGTGTAAGGGGGAAATTATCGTTACATTTTTAGAATACTATAGCGATTTGCCGAAGACATCAAAGTTGAGAAGCCGTTTTAATGGTAAAAGGATATGGAAGGGCAGCAATAAAGAAGTTTTACTATAAAGTACCTTATTGAAAGAATAGTCAGATATTTAGAATGGAAGCTAAATAAATTTTTTTCTTTATTCAATAAGTGTTATAAATGTCCTATTATAGTCGATATATGAAGAGTAATTATTATAGAAAATGGAGATATAGGATTATGTTTAAGCTACCGACATCATTGGATATTCAATTTATTGAAGGGAAATATTCCATACCGCTTGTTGTACTTTCTTTCCTGATAGCATTTGCTGCGTCATATACGGCATTATTTATTAACCGCCGAATAAGGGAGAATGGGTTTTTTCATAAAAATGTTTGGCTTGTGCTTGCCTCTTTGGCCATGGGGCTTGGCATATGGTCGATGCATTTTATCGGAATGAGTGCGTTTATGCTGCCTATACATATGGAATATCGAATAAGTATTACGATACTTTCCATTATTCCAGCAATTATTGCATCCTATTTAGCGTTTTATTTTGCGAACAGGAAAAATACGGGCATCTATACCTTTGTTGCTGCAGGTATTTTCATGGGCATCGGTATTTCATTAATGCATTATATAGGAATGGCTGCTATGGAAATGGAAGCAGGGTACGTATATAAACCAGATATATTTATCTTATCCATTATTATCGCAATGGTGGCATCCTTTGCATCTCTGTATATTTTTTCGCTGATGAACAACTTCATGGATCGTATCTTTGTAAAGGTAGTGACAGCCTTCCTGATGGCGATTGCCATTACGAGTATGCATTACACAGGTATGGCAGCCATGCAGTTTTATACAATAGACGAAATCACAGCAGGACATGAAAAGCATGAGATGGATGTCATCTGGGTGATTGTTTTTGTCACAATCAGTACGGTCAGCTTATTTTTGCTGGCAGTTTTGACAAGTCAGTTAGATAAATATGTAGATTTCCGCTTAAAAAACTTTGATGCCTTAACGAAGCTGCCAAACCAGAAACAATTTACGGATGATCAAAAGAAAGAAGACAAGGCATACAGCGTGGCGATTGTCCATCTTCATAATCTGGAGAAATATATTGTAGCGTATGGCTATTATGTTGCTGATGAAATGGTCAAAAGCATTAGTGAAAGTATCGAAGGGCTGCTTCCTGAGAATGTAAAGCTATATCGGACTGAAGCGAATCGCTTTACGATTGTAAATACAAATAAGGAACAATCAAAAAAGCTGTATGTATCATTAGAGAAAATTTGTGCGGTGTTAAAGCACCCGCTCATATTAGGGGAGCATTCCATTACCGTAGATATGGTTTGTTCTCTTTCGAAGTCGGATGACCCAGCATGGGTGCAGGAGCATTTTTCAAATGCAATCGCTGTGCTGCAGTCACCTTCAACTGTATATAGCCACGAAGTGATTGAATACAACCCGGGTATCCATACATTTAACTTTGAAAGACAGCTAATGGTTGATATTCAAGAGGCGATGGATAATGGAGATTTATTTCTTGTGTATCAGCCAAAAGTAGACCCTGAAAACGGTGATCTTGTAGGAGTGGAAGCATTGATTCGCTGGAATCATCCAATATATGGAATGGTTTCACCGGGCGTATTTATTCCCGTATTAGAGGAATCGCAAAAGATTTATGACGTGACGGACTGGATTGTTGAACGAGTATGTGAGCAGATTACAGTGTGGAATACAGCAAACGTACCTTTCGGGCAAGTGTCCATTAATATTCCAGGTATTTATTTAACTTCACCTCGTTTAACGAGTACTTTAAATGAAAATTTAGAAAGATACGGTATTCATCCTGCACAATTGGAGTTGGAGATCACGGAGACAAGTGTCATTCATGATATGGACAATGCGATTGCAGCATTAGAAAAATTCAGGGAAAAGGGCTTGTCTGTTGCGCTTGATGACTTTGGAACTGGTCTATCTTCATTGTCTTACTTAAAAAGAATCCCGATTTCTACGATTAAGATTGATAAATCATTTGTAGATGGGGTTCCAGCCTCAGAAAAAGATTCCGAGCTGTTAAAGGCAATTATCATATTAGGCTACTCATTAAAATTACATGTCGTCATTGAAGGAGTAGAAACTGATTCCCAAATGGACTTCCTGCGTACATTGGAAAAGCAGCCGACTGTGCAAGGGTACTATTATTCAAAGCCGCTTGAAGCGAATGAACTGGAAGTTTGGATTAGCAGAAAAACACTCGAAATTATTAGAGAATGAATAAAGAGAAATGGCACTTGGCCATTTTTACTCGTTCGCAGGGAATTGAGAAAATGGGGGAGACATAACAGTGAGAAAAGTGATAAATACGTGAAATGATAGGCTAACTATTATGTGTCAGTGTAAAAGTAAAAAAGCGAAATTTATGCTTAAAATAGTGTTTTTAGGTTGAATTGCGTAATGTAGGTTGACTATATTATAGCGATATGGTAATTTCATATCTTGATTGGAATTATTCTAACATAATTAGAATACTAATGTACAAATAACAAACAACAGGAGGAATTATCATGGCATTAATCGGTAAAGAAATCCAAGCATTCACAGCAAAAGCATTCCAAAAAGGTGAATTCATCGACGTATCTTCAGAAAACTTCAAAGGTCAGTGGAGCGTAGTGTGCTTCTACCCAGCAGACTTCACATTTGTTTGCCCAACAGAATTAGAAGACTTACAAAACGAATATGCAACATTAAAAGAATTAGGTGTTGAAGTATACTCTGTATCTACAGATACACACTTCACGCACAAAGCATGGCACGATACTTCAGAAGCAATCGGTAAAATCGAATACATTATGATTGGTGACCCGTCTCACACAATCTCAAAAGCATTCGATGTATTAAACGAAGAAGATGGCCTTGCAGAGCGCGGTACATTCATCATCGATCCAGACGGTATTGTACAAGCTTACGAAATCAATGCTGGCGGCATCGGTCGTGACGCTTCTACATTAGTTAACAAAATCAAAGCAGCTCAATACGTTCGCAACAATCCAGGCGAAGTTTGCCCAGCAAAATGGCAAGAAGGCGCTGAGACGTTAACTCCAAGCTTAGACCTAGTAGGTAAAATCTAAGTTTCCGAACTAAACATATAGTAATACAGGCGGCAAAGAACAATCCCTTTGATTGGTTTTTGTCGCTCTGTTTTTAATAAGGAGAATGCGAGGTGAATAGTCTGCTATAGCGTGAGCGTTATATAGCAGCAACTAACATGGTATTAGATACACAAATTAAAGCACAACTCCAGCAATACTTAACGATGCTTGAAGGGGATCTTGTATTAAAGATCAGCGCAGGTGAAGATAAAGCATCCCAAGACATGATTGAGCTTGTAACAGAATTAGAAAAAATGTCTCCACGAATTACAGTTGAGCATGTACAGCTTAAACGTACACCAAGCTTTAGCGTTAATAAGGCAGGCGAGGAGTCGGGAGTAGTATTTGCAGGCTTGCCATTAGGGCATGAGTTCACGTCTTTAGTGCTTGCATTGCTGCAAGTGAGCGGCCGTGCACCGAAAGTGGATGATACGGTAATCAAGCGCATCCAGGCAATTAAAGAGCCGTTACATTTTGAGACATTCGTCAGTCTTACATGTCACAACTGTCCTGATGTCGTACAGGCGTTAAATATTATGGCTGTTTTAAATCCAAACATTACCCACTCAATGGTTGAGGGCGGCACGTTCCAGGATGAAGTGAAAGCAAAAGACATTATGGCAGTACCAACTGTTTTCCTAAACGATGAAAACTTTGCGGGCGGCCGTATGGAAATCGAAGATATTTTACAAAAGTTAGGCAGCAAGTCGGATGGTTCTGAGTTTGCAAATGTCGAGCCGTTTGATGTACTAGTAGTAGGCGGTGGTCCAGCAGGTGCAAGCGCTGCTATTTACGCTGCACGTAAGGGGATTCGTACAGGAATCGTCGCTGAGCATTTCGGCGGCCAAGTAAACGATACACTATCTATCGAAAACATCATTGGCACAAAGGCAACAGAAGGTCCGCAGTTTGTGGCAAGCCTGGAAGGGCATGTAGCAGAATATGATATTGAAGTAATGAAATCACAGCGTGCAGCACGTATTTCACGTAAAGAGCTTGTGGAAGTAGAGCTTGAAAATGGTGCTGTATTAAAAGGAAAAACAGTTATTCTATCAACAGGTGCCCGCTATCGTCAGTTAGATGTACCAGGGGAAGAAAAATTCAAAAATAAAGGGGTAGCATACTGCCCGCACTGTGACGGTCCAATTTTTAAAGGCAAAAATGTTGCTGTCGTTGGCGGCGGTAACTCTGGAGTTGAAGCAGCGATTGATTTAGCGGGTATTGTGAAACATGTTACATTGCTGCAGCGTGGAGACGAGTTAAAAGCTGACCGTGTGCTGCAAGAACGTCTTCGCAGCCTGCCGAATGTAACGGTTTTGACAAACGCGTTAACGCAGGAAATTACAGGAACAGATAAAGTAAACGGGCTTACGTATGTGGACCGCGTTTCAGGTGAAGAGCACCATATTGAATTAGAAGGTGTATTCATTCAAATCGGTCTTCTGCCGAACACAGAGTTTTTACAAGGCACAATTGATTTAAATGCACACGGCGAAATCGTTGTCGACAAGCACGGTGCGACGAGCATGCCTGGTGTATTTGCAGCAGGAGACTGCACAGATACAGTGTACAAACAAATTGTTATCTCAATGGGCTCAGGAGCAACAGCGGCACTTGGAGCATTTGATTATTTAATCCGCAACACAGCGCCGGCTCGAGAGCTTGCGCACGTATAATCATTAGGTGATAAGAAGCATTCCCTTGAGTCAAGGGAATGCTTTTTCTATTTCCAGAATTCAATAGTGTAGAGAGAGCGGGCGTGAAGAGGGTACAAAAAAATTTCTCACTCGTTGGATGAAATGTGAGGGATTGAATGATGGTGCTATGCTTCACGTTGTGTAAACAATAGCTTAATGCCAAAGCCAACAAGCACGATACCTGTCGCCTTTTCCATATAGCCCTGTACCGTTGGAGATAGAAGCCATTCCCGTACGAAATGTAAGCAGTATACATAACAGACAAACCATAACACCGAAATAATTGCATAAATGCAGCCCATTGTAAATAATTCGATCACAGCTGTATTCTTTGCTGTCACAAATTGAGGCAGGAAGGTGATGAAAAAGACAGCAACCTTTGGATTTAAAATATTCGATAAAAGTCCTTCTTTAAAGGCGCTTCCTTTATTGAATTGATTTGTTTCATTCAATTGATCGGTTTGTGGTCGCTTAGCGAGTGACCGGATGCCTAAATAAATAAGGTAAATAGCACCGACCCATTTCAAAATAGTAAAAGCGACGGCAGATTGCAAAATTAACATAGAAATACCCAGCGTCGCAGCAAGTGTATGGACAAGGGAACCCGCTGTAATACCTAATGCCATTTGCAGCCCGTCTTTCTTCCCTTCAGCAATCGTCCGTTTTGTTATCAGTGCCGTATCGACTCCAGGACTCAAGACGACAAAAAAAGTCATGATAATATAGGTAATCACAATCATAGCACCTCCTAAATTGTTAACTAATCTTTAATATGTTAAATTTAATTTAACACTACTGAATGGTGTGTTCAATATCAATAAAATAATTAAATTTAATTTAACAAGGAGTATATACTGTGGAACAATCATTTATTGGCATAAAAGTAGAGCAATACAGAAAAAATGCAGGGCTATCATTACGCGAATTGGCAAAGCAAGCATCCATTACACCGTCCATGCTTAGTCAGATAGAAAAGGGTCATAGCAATCCATCCATTCAAACGTTAAAATCATTAGCAAAAGTATTGGATGTTCCGGTTTTTACATTTCTAATGGATGAAATCGATACAAGGAATCTTGTTGTAAGAGAGGGTACGCGGAAGCAGATGATTGTGGATGGTCTTGCATACGAATTAGTCTCGCCTGACTTTACAAGCCAGCTAGCCACTGCTATCATGCACCTTCCGCCGGGAAAAGCCTCTTCGGAAACACCGATGAGTCATAAAGGGGAAGAAGTTGCCTATGTATTAAATGGCCCTGTTCATTTACTGTTATTGGGTGATGAATATAGCTTGGAAACAGGGGACAGTGTAAAAATTCCAGCACAAGCACTGCATCAATGGAAAAACCCATCCAAGCAAGCCGTCAGTATCCTGTTTTCGGTTACACCACCATCATTTTAAGAGGTATTGTCGTAAAGTATCGCGCAATAGAGGGAGCGAAAGTGAGGTATTTATACCTTTTTGTAGAAATAGTAATTATAAATAGAGAAATGCTGTGTTCCTTGCTGGAAAGGGACCTTTATTATAATCGCTTAAAAATTTCTGAAGCATGGAGGTTTTATCTTGAAAATCAAACGTTTTCTCGTTGGATTCCTGACGTTTCTCGTCGTAACTGGTGCCTTCTATTTTGTCGGTGAGCAATTTTCCATTGCGTGGCTGATGTTTAGCTATGAATATGAAAGCAGTGCTGAAGGATTTTATTTTTCAGCGAATTCCTTTATGCCGATAGTCTTCGGTGTTGCAGCAAGCTTCATTGCTGAAAAAATGTATGTAAAAAAGGCAGCTCAAAAAAAGCTTCCTGAATTTTAAAGAAGGGAATCAGCTGTCCTTTTCTTCTTTTTAGGCATCTTTCTAAAAAACGTGTGGGCTGCTAATACAGGTCCGTATTTGCAACCACTCACCAAGCGGTAATAACGCATATTTTTCTTCTTCCTTCGAATACTAAGCATTCGAAAAATACAATGTGAGGAAGGAGAGAGGTAAGTGGCGAAGCACTCAGACACAAGCTGGAAGAAAGATCACCCAAGCACATTACTAACCAATTCAGTCCAAAAGGCAAATCGGGCGGTGAAGCAGGCGATGTCACACCCTGAAGAGATTGCGATTGAACACGCATTCAATTCTATTGAGCATGCAGAAAATGCGCTGATGAATGCAGAACAGCATCAGGAGCATATGGACACAGTAGAGCAAAATAAAGAAATGCTGGATACAATTAAACAGCAGCTAGAAGAAACAAAAGAAAATCAATAAAAACGCGTTTTTTCCCGTATGATTTTTCATGCGGGCTTTTGTATGGGAACAATTTTTTAAAATCAAAATTACCAATTTCACTATTCTCCAAAAGTAAAAGAAAGCGATACAAATTTATATCTTCTATTTAGCTTGCTACTCTTTCATGTCGATTATTCTACAGAAACGACAGTTTTTTTCTAAAAGTAGTTCCAGAAAATGTTATTTTCTAATGAGTACATAGCGTCGATTAGACATGTATTTTGGCTGAAATATCTTTATATACCGCACTGTAAGGGGAAAGCAAAGTTATTTTAATATAAAAACGAATGTGATACACTATTAAGTGGTGAAGCCAACATCATGAGGAGATGGCTACTTTACATTTCAAATAGTAGTGGATCCCCATATTCAGGCGTCTCGCCTAGTTGATTGAAATTATTATATAATAGTAGATATTTCAATCTAAAATTAATTGTGATACACTATGAGATGGTAAAGTTGATACAGGGAAGGTGTTCGCGCCTTGGCTTGGTGTGGCACTTAAGCGGGACGCCTACATCCTTTCTAAATATACTAGGGAATAAGGATGGTAAAAATGAGCAATAATGAAACGAAAACAGACGTCATTCTAATTGGCGCTGGTATCATGAGTGCTACTTTAGGAACTCTTCTAAAAGAATTAGCACCAGACTGGAATATCAAAGTATTTGAGAAGCTTGACAAAGCTGGTGAAGAAAGTTCAAACGAATGGAACAACGCTGGAACAGGGCATGCTGCACTTTGCGAACTGAACTATACTTCAGAAAATGCAGACGGAACAGTTAACATTGCAAAAGCAATCAATGTTAACGAACAGTTCCAGGTTTCTAAGCAGTTCTGGTCTTATCTGGTCAACAAAAAGCTAATCAGTAATCCAGAGGACTTCATCATGCCACTACCACACTTGAGTATGGTACAAGGCGAAGAGAACGTACAGTTCTTAAAACGTCGCTATGAAGCAATGAAACAAAATCCATTATTCCAAGACATGGAGTTCTCGGACGATCCAGAGACATTGAAAAAATGGATTCCGCTTATCATGAACAACCGTCCAGCAAGCGATCGTATTGCAGCAACAAAAGTGGACGCTGGTACCGATGTAAACTTCGGTGCATTAACACGTATGTTAATTCAAAACCTACAAAACCAAGATGTCCAAGTGGACTACAAACATAGCGTTAAAGGTTTAAAACGTACAAAAGAAGGCTTATGGGAAGTAAAAGTGCACGATCATGACTCTAACAAAATGGAATACCATACAGCGAAATTCGTATTCCTTGGCGCTGGCGGCGGAAGCTTAGAGCTTCTTCAGCAATCAGGCATTCCAGAAGGAAAACACATTGGTGGATTCCCAATCAGCGGTCTATTCTTAGTATGTAAAAATCAAGAAATCGTCGAACAGCACCATGGTAAAGTATATGGAAAAGCAAAAGTTGGCGCTCCGCCAATGTCTGTTCCTCACCTTGACACACGCTATATCGACAATAAAAAATCATTATTATTCGGTCCATTTGCAGGCTTCTCGCCGAAGTTCCTGAAAACAGGCTCGAACCTGGATTTATTCGCATCTATCAAACCTCATAACATCACAACATTGTTAGCAGCAGGTGTGAAAGAGATGGGATTAACAAAATACTTGATCGGACAATTATTGCTGTCAAAAGAGCAGCGTATTGAAGAATTACGCGAGTTTATCCCGAACGCTAAGAGTGAGGATTGGGATATCGTAATAGCTGGTCAACGTGTACAAGTTATTAAAGATACGCAAACTGGCGGTAAAGGTACACTTCAATTCGGTACAGAAGTAGTAAGCGCAACAGATGGTTCTATCGCTGCATTACTTGGTGCTTCTCCAGGTGCATCTACAGCTGTTCAAGTTATGCTTGAAGTAATCAATAAATGCTTCCCAGATCAAGCGAAAGAATGGGAGCCGAAAATTAAGAAAATGATTCCTTCTTATGGTATCTCTTTAGCAAGCAATCCGGATTTACTAAAAGAAGTCAACAAGGCAGCAGATCAAGCACTTGGCTTAGACAAAAAAGAGTCTGTACGCAGCTAATTAAATAAAACAGAAGGCTTTTTGAAAGCTGGATTTGATAAAATAAACAAACCTTCAATCCTTTTTGGATTGAAGGTTTTTTATTTCCTTTCAAGACTCCCCGGTTTAGAATAAAGCGCTTGGAAAGAGCTATGTACGGCAACCGGCTGCTTGTATAATTTGTTTACTCTAGTAAAATAGGGAAAAATAGACAACTGGGGGAGTGTACATGCGAATACTGTTTTGGCTAAGTGTTATTATTTCCGGGGTGGTGACTGTGAGCGGCTTTGTACTAACGAATTTATCTACTGCCTCAATTGATTCGGGTGGGAATAACTATACCGGAGGAAATGGAAATATTGGGTTAATGTTCATTGTGTTTCCTTCATTAATTGTAATGTATTTCTTCTTTGCGATGATGTTTGTACTGGAGATGGTCCATGAACGCATTTCCATTACAAGAAGAAAACTGCAAATAGGCTATCTCGGTGTATTTCTTTTAATTGTGGGCATTTCTCTTTATCGTATTATTTCGTTCCGGAATGAAGCACAGCAGTATGTTGACTATGAATTAGGCTATTTAAGCCCTTTTTCCAATAACTTATTTTTCAATGTCTGGACTTTCATCGCTTGCTTATGTGCAGCGGGTTTTTTCTCATTCTATTTAAAGAAAAGGGAATCCGGGCGAAGAGAAAAGTGATCATATAAAGAGTGATTGTCCATTTAGAAACTAAACGCATCAAGCTAGGCTTTTATAAGAATATGATACTAAAAGACAGGTAAAAGGACGCGGGGCAGAAAAGTCTATTATGAAAACCAACGCAAAGAAGTTAACTTCTGCAAGTATGTACCATATTCCATAAGAAGAAAGCTAGCTAACCATAGAAAAATCGCGAGTCTAATGACTAAATAAATCATTGAGTCAAATGGAGAGAGTTTTTTTTCGCGCTTTACTTTTCTAAATAGCCGAAGTGAAAAAATAGAGCAGAGCAGTATGACGGCAATTGATATATCAAAAATATTTTGTAACAGTTCCGCATTTTCTAAAATGCTTTTCAATATCATCATCCTTTCTTCTAGATGATATGAGCTATATTACTACATTATGCGGACTTTTCACTAGCGAATAGATAAGAGAGAGATGAGCTTTATTTAGGAGGAAATAGACATTATTTTTCAATTTTCGTGTTCTATTCATCAAATAGTTATCTACAAATTTTTTCTACTATGCTACATTTAAATAAAATAGTAAGCAGGGAGTATACTGTGAGTTCTCAATTAACGGCATATATTGCACTGATTTGTACGTCGGGCGTGATGAATCTTTTTTTAAGCATACATGCTTTTAGCAAACGTCATCATTATTCGACTGTTCTATGGTTCTTCTTATTTAACTCGTTTGTCACGGCACTTTATTGCTTTGCTGCTGCGTTTGGCTTATTATCCACAACACTTGATCAAGTTAAGGTTTGGACGGTATTTCAATATATTGGCATTGCCTTCGCACCTCCGGCAGGCCTGTTGTTCGTTATCGCATATTTAGGTATTAACATAACAAAGCGAATGATTGCTGCGCTTCTCACAATTCCAGCAATTACGGTTTTGATGGTTGCAACAAATGATTTCCATCACCTGCATTATCGGGTGTTCGAAATCGATTCGGCTATGGGAGCTCCCTTTGTGCAACAAGAGATTGGCACATGGTATACCATCCATGGAATATTCATCTTTGGCTGCATGTTTGCGGCCTTTTTATTGGCTATTTCGCGCTGGAAGGATACGGCGAAAATGTATCGTCCACAGCTTTTTTCATTAATATGCGGCCAGTTTGTACCCATGTTTACAGCTTTTCTATATCTTGTCGGCTTAACGCCACCAGGGATCGATCCAGTACCAATGGTTTTATGGCTTTCATCTCTTTTGTATTTTTGGTCTATCCGCTCATCCAGGCTTTTTGCGATTATGCCGGTTGCAAAAGATGTGATCTTCAATAGCATGAGTGATGGGGTAGTGGTATTAGATGAGTCACACCGGCTGATTGAATTCAATGAGCCTCTTAGAAACATGCTCCCCACATTAGATAAAAAAATGCTTGGATGTGATTTCGAACAACTGTGGCAGGAGCTTACTGGCGTTTCCTTTTCTTTTACAGGGTTAACATCTATGTCAGGTAATGAAATCAAGCTCATGATTCATCAAACAGAGCATATTTACCACGTAAGGACTTCTGTTATAGAAGGGGCAGGTAATAGTAAAGGGCTTCTAATCATTTTCACCGATATTACGCAGCTGAAGCAGCTGCAAAGAAAGTTAGAGCATCAAGCGCATTATGATGAGCTTACACAAATATATAATCGCCGCGCTTTTTTTGAGTACTGCAATGATCAATTTGATGAAACAAAGGCCTTATCAGAGCCATTTACTGTCATTTTGATAGATATTGATCATTTTAAGTGGGTGAATGATACATTTGGACATCATGTAGGTGATGAAGTGCTTGTGCATGTAGCAAAGCTTATTCAGCTGCAATTAGCTGGGTTTGCTCTTTTTGCAAGGTATGGCGGGGAGGAATTCGTCGGTTCATTAAAAGGTTCGCGTGAAGACGGAATAGCGCTTGCAGAACGACTCCGCGCTGCTGTAGAGACACAGCCGGTCTTAACAGCAGAGGGAGTGGTACATGTGACATTAAGCATCGGGGTTGCAGAAGCGAAAGATGAAACATTGCACCAATTGCTGCACCGTGCTGATCTGGCCTTATATGAAGCGAAGGAAACGGGACGTAACCGTGTATGCACCGCTGAAGTGTAAAGAATGGATAGAGCTGCGTTAGTATTGTACTAGCGCGGCTTTTTTAATAGCTATAGAGTAAGGGCAGTATCTCTTGGTGACAAAGAATAGCCGCAGCCTCCTAATCTTCTGAGCCTCAATTAACTTGTTGATAGTCTTTAACCTCAATTTAACAATCCTATCAATGAACTATTAAACAGGTCGTCATACTGCAGTTTTTTTACGTATTTTCTAAAAATTACTAAAGTGGATGGAAATAAATAAACATGAAAGTAAGAGGATTAGCTAAAGGATGGTGCAAATGGAAAGGACAGATAGAATCCGCCTATTGGATATTCTGCGGGGAATTGCGATATTGGGGACGTTAGGGACGAATATTTGGATATTTGCCTATTTAGGAGACCTTTCCTATATTACGACAAGTCAATTCTCCGGCTGGTGGGAACTAGATGATTTTGTGAGGATGATCATCTTATTTCTTGTAAATGGGAAGCTGCTTGGCCTCCTGACAATCATGTTCGGGGTCGGTATGGAACTGAAGTACCGGCAGATGCTCAGAAAAGGACGCCCGTGGCCGGGTGTTTATATGTGGACCGCCGTATTTTTGCTTGTAGAAGGGTTTCTTCATTTTACCCTCGTAATGGAGTATGACATTTTGATGAGCTATGGGGTAACAGCTATTATTGCAGCGTTTATCATTAAACGAGGAGAAAAAGTTATATCATGGACTATGAAAGCTCTAGGGGGGATTCATGCAGCTGTCATTCTGCTTGTGATGCTTGGCGGTTTACTGGGGGCAAATATGTCACTTGGCAGCTTTCAGGAAGTAGTGGGCTTATATAGGGACGGGAGCTGGATCGAGCAGGTGCAATACCGCCTTGGCAATTTCCTTCAGCTCAGAGCTGAAGCAATTTTCGTTATACCGATGAATATTTTCCTTTTCCTGCTTGGCGTGCGTCTCATGCGCTCGGGTGTGTTTGCGGAAGGAGATGAAGGTAAAAGAAAGCGTGGAAAATTATTAAAGTGGGGGCTGGGGATCGGTCTGCCCTTAAATGCGCTTATTTTTATTTCAGGTGGGGTTTTCGATCTGCCTGTTCGCTATTTGTTTGCGCCGATACTTGCACTCGGCTATATAGGTGTCATCGGTAAATTAGTTGAGAATAGTAAAGGCATTCTAATTTGGCGTTGTCTTGAAAAGACTGGCCAGATGTCTCTCAGCTGTTATGTGACGCAGAATATTCTAGCCTCAGTTATTTTTTACGGATGGGGACTAGGGCTCGGTGGAAAGCTGGATGCTTTGGGAGTCATCTTGGTTTGGATTAGTATCTCGCTTATTCAGGTTTTATTCGCCGCTAGTTGGATGAATGCATTCAAGCTTGGGCCATTGGAAGCGGCAAGACAGCGGATGTTAAAAGCTTTCATGTAACAGGAGCATGTCGGCCAGACTTGTATGGAAGCCTCTAATTGTAAAATTGTCATTGACGTTTTGCTGCATATTCTGTATTATGTTGAAGAATAGAATGCCCGGATGCGAACGGGAGAGGTTCATAGCGGATACCCTCTATAAAAAACTATGGAAACATGACTTTACGCCATGTCCATATAGGACATGGCTTTTTTGTTTCAATCATATGTTTAATAGATTGATAGATGCGCCTCTTCTGTAACGTGTTCGGACACATTTGCAGGGAGGTTTTTTTATGTCTGGCAGAAGCCAACAAGAAGGATTAGAAGAATTAACATTACTGGGTAATCAAAATACAAAATACTCATTTGATTATGCTCCGGAAGTACTGGAGGCGGTGGATAATCTTCATACAAATCGAGATTATTTCGTCAAGTTCAATTGTCCGGAGTTTACGAGCCTTTGTCCGATTACATCACAGCCGGATTTTGCGACAATGTATATTTCGTACATTCCGGATAAAAAAATCGTGGAGAGTAAGTCATTGAAGCTGTATCTATTCAGCTTCCGCAATCACGGCGATTTCCATGAGGACTGTGTCAATATTATCATGGATGATTTAATCAAATTGCTGGACCCGCGCTACATTGAGGTATGGGGTAAATTCACGCCGCGCGGAGGCATTTCGATTGATCCTTGGTGCAATTATGGACGGCCGGGAACGAAGTATGAGGAAATGGCACACTACCGCCTGATGAATCACGACCTGAATCCAGAAACTATTGATAACCGCTAATTAAATAAGCTTCAAATGAAGCGAGAGGTTTTTAGCACCCCTCTTAAAAAAACTAAGAAGAAACGGCATTTTTCTTAGAATGCCGTTTTTTCTTTGAAAGGGAGTTTGTTTATTGATACAGGAAAAAGCAATCGTCGTATTCAGCGGGGGACAGGATAGCACAACCTGCCTTTTTTGGGCAAAGGAAAGATTTTCGGAAGTAGAGGCGGTTACGTTCGATTATGGTCAGCGGCATCGACTGGAGATCGAATGTGCTGCTGAAATAGCGCAGGAACTTGGCGTTAAGCATCATATTCTGGATATGTCCCTTCTAAATCAACTTGCGCCAAGCGCGCTGACACGAAATGAAATTGAAGTGGCGGATGGCAAGGATGATGAGCTGCCATCTTCCTTCGTTCCAGGACGAAACCTTGTTTTCCTATCTTTTGCTGGGATTTTGGCTGCTCAAGTAGGTGCCAAGTATATTGTCACAGGCGTATGTGAAACGGACTTTAGCGGCTATCCGGACTGCCGCGACATCTTTATTAAGTCACTAAACGTTACATTGAATTTATCAATGGATAAGGCATTTGTCATCGAAACACCGCTGATGTGGCTCAACAAGGCCCAAACGTGGGAGCTGGCAGACAGTCTTGGTGCACTTGAATTTATACGCGAGCGTACCCTTACTTGCTATAACGGAATCAAGTCGGATGGTTGCGGAACATGTCCAGCATGTAAACTGCGTCAAAGAGGACTTGAGCAGTATATAAGCTCGAAAAAGAATGAGCAGCAAGCCCAAATGTAATACCGAAAAGAAAAATTGACGAGTTAGTCATTTATTAAAAAGGAGCAGTACCATGAGAATATTATTCTACTTATTATCTATCGTCATTGCGAATGTTGTGACAGCTCGCTTTGCACCATTGGAGTTTGGCATGTTTATCGTACCAATGGGAACACTTTTTGTTGGAGCGACATTTATTTTCCGTGACCTAGTGCAAAATAAATACGGCCGTGCCAAGACTTATTTATTTATTTTGACAGCGCTTGTCCTTTCGGCGCTTGTATCATTTTCTCTTGGAGATACACTAATGATTGTGGTGGCGTCTGCACTATCTTTCGTTATTGCAGAAACAGCCGATACAGAAATCTATACACGCCTTAAGCTGCCAATGGCGTGGCGCGTATTTTATAGCGGAATTGTTGGAGGGTTATTTGATTCCGTTGTCTTTGTTATCATCGGATTAAGTCCGATCGGTGCCGGTATTTTGCCATGGGAAGCAGTACCGACTGCCATCTTAGGACAGATAATCGTTAAAACGGTCGTCCAAATGTTTGGCGCGCTGATTTTAAATCAGGTATATGTGATGAAAGAAAAGGCGTTAGTATAGAAAAGAGGAAGAGCGGTCTATTGCCATCGGGCGATAGACCCTTTTTTATTTTACCCGTGAAAATGAAAGGAATTTTGCTGGTGTATACAGAAAAGAGAGGGAACGATTCTACACAGCCATACAGTAAAAGAAGGGAATCAGGGAGATGATGAAATTTTACTCGGTTCTAGTAGGCGTGTTCATCCTCGCTATAGCAGGATTCATCTACTGGGATTATTCCATTCATACGATGAAGGGCGGCTCTAGTGATGGGACATGGAAAGTGTTATTTCGAGAGCAGGGCCCGGGGAGTTTAGAGGGCGGTTGGATGCTCTCGGTCAAACAAAAATCAAAAGAGGAGCTTACGGTAAAAAACGTTACTTTTTTAGAGGGGGAGGAAGTCCTCGTGGACGTAACGGAATTCTCTGATGGTGAAGATGTATACGGTACTGCTCATACACTGCACCCGTTTTTCTATCCTAACTTATATTTTGGCGATCCACCAAAGAAGGATGTATCCTACCAGGTTCAGGTCATTTGGGAGAGTGCTGATGGAGAAGAACAGAGTGAAACGATCACACTGCAATAACAAGAAAGAGCAAAAAGTAAGAAAAAAGGAGTAAAAAATAAATCGAAATAACAGGAGGGACCAAGATGGTGACAAAAGGGATGGAGCAAATTTATCAGGAAGTGGCAGACATACTAGTGAAAATGATTCCAGAAAGCTGGCGGGACATCCTTTTATATGCTGAAATGGGGGAGCGTTACCGAGAATTATTTTTCTATTATTTCCCGGATATAAGAAGTACACCGGTATCTAGTCTGGAAATGGCGGATTTGTTCGAATTGGATGAACAGCTATTTGAACCGCTGGAAGATCAATTGTATGATGCATTTCTCCGGCTTCACCAAGAATTTATTTTAAACGGCCAGGAAATTTGGACAACCGTAACGTTTCGGCTGAACCATGAAGGAAAGATGAAAGCAAAGTTTGATTATGATGATCTATCATCCATAAGCAGCGCAGAAAAACAAACGAGATGGGAAATGGAGTATTTAGACTCTCAATTACAAGAACTCTAATCGTAAATGCATTAAGTAAGCAGACTACAGATAAACGCAAGATAGTCTGTAGTTTTTTTTTATATTATTGGATAATGGCTGTCTAATATAAAGTGAGTACACGCTATCGTGAATCCCTTTATTCTTGCATCCCTTCTATTCCGGGAAGGGTAGAATACTTGGAGTGGTCAATTTTCTCAACAAAGCTAATACTGCCATTCGGCTCTAATATAGCAGCTTCTACTTCATCTAGAGAGCTAATACCGTTTGTTCGTGTAGAGTGAAGAAGCTCTTCCTTGAGAATCCGCTTTTTCTTCATGACTTTATCAAAATACTGCCCTTTATAGTAGAGTAGCTCAGGTTCAGCCTTGATAATTTTTTATAATATAGAGAATTTCATTGCAAGCCAGGCAGCAATTACTTGCAGCACGACGAGCACAGCAACTACTGTAAGACCTTGTAAAAGCACAACTTTGGAATCGAGAATTATCGTTGCTAAGATGGAACCAACTGCCACTGTAACGACAAGATCAAAGGCATCGATTTGTGCCAGTGTCCTTTTGCCTGATATTCGTAAAGGTGCAACGACACCAACATAGGCCAGGGCACCAAGTAGAATTGTTTCATGCCAGCTACTAAAGAACATTTTGTACCACCCGAGTCGCGCTTTTCTATCTCACCTACCCCAAATAAGTTAAAGGAAACATTTAAGAAAAATAAATCAAATGTATTAGGTTTAACAAAAAAATAATCTGGGTAAAAGTAATGGTTAATGTTTCTCAAGGTCAAAAAATGACGGAACGTTGAAACATAAATAAATCTCATTAATAGAAGGAAAATACTGAAAAATAGAAATAGTTCTTTGGGTTTGAGAAGATTTTATTTAAATAGTATTATTTTCATATAACCCCCGCTAATTATTAAAGATCATTTCTCTCATTCTCAGTTTCATTTCCTTTATAATTAGTATAGTATTAAAATTGACAAGAAAATAGATAAAATAAAGGCAGGAGAAGTTATGAATAGATTGAAATTTGGCATACGATCCAAAATAACAGTAGGTTATATCGTGATCATTCTTTGCCTACTTGTATCCGTCATATTTTTGAATGCACAAATTACCTCGCTGCAGAATTCGAGGAATCAAATTATTCAATATGATTCGCAGGTGCAAACATTGACGAATAATATTGAAAAAAACATTAAGGATATGGAATCGAACAAGCGCGGATATGTTATCACTGGGGAGACGAGCTATTTAGAGCCCTATAATAATGCTTCCGTTAACTGGAAGGTGGACTATGATAAGCTCCGACAGTTGGTAGCCGAGAATCCTGCCCAGCTACAGCTATTGGATGATATAAAGGTGACGATCGACCACTGGATTGCCAATTCAGGGGATCCAGTCATCCAAATGAAAAAAGAAAATAGAACCGAAGATCTTGCTGCCTTCTTCCAGGTAGATTTAGGCCGTAAAGATATGGAAGCGATTGAATCTCAATTTGAATCGTTCTTAGCGATTGAGAAGGCAAACATCGATGAACGGGCTGCAGCGCTGGACGGCCGGAACCAAATTCTTACGTTTGGTCTTTTTGCACTGCTGATTATTATTTCATTGATTGCTATTGGAATTTCAAGTGGTATTTCCCGGATGATTGTGAATACAATCGGTGATGTAACAGAGACAATCCGCAAAATTGCATTGTCTGGCGGAGGCCACGGGGAACGGATCAAAGTAAATACGCAGGATGAAGTGAGAGATCTAGCAAATGCAACGAACTTTTTGCTAGATACATTGGAAAAACGAGAATGGCTTCAAAAGAATCTTGCTGACATTGTTACAACGTATCAGGGTGTTTCTTCTATTACGAAGCTGGCTCAAACATTCTTGTCTGAAGTGGCAGATCGTACGGATACGTCATACGGGGCATTCTATGTACGTGAAACGGTAGATAATAAAGTCAGCTTTGTGAAGCAGGCTTCCTTTGCTGGAGAAGATGCTTCTATCGGCCGGGAAAACTTTAAGCTTGGAGAAGGGCTAATTGGACAAGCTGCTGCTGATAAGCGTATGTATACGTACAAAGGACTGCCTAAGGATTACCGCATGATTGGCACAGGTCTTGGCGAAACACCGCCGAAGCAGATTGTCATTCTGCCTGTTATCTTTGAGGACGAAGCAATTGCCGTCATTGAATTGGCAACAATGAAGGAATATGACGAGCAGCAGCTGGAGCTTGTAAAACAAATTGCTGACTCATTTGGTTTAACAGTAAATAGCATTTTAGGCCGTATGGAAATTGTACGTCTATTGAATGAGTCGCGTGCAATGACTGAAGAACTGCAAGTGCAATCAGAAGAATTACAGACGCAATCAGAAGAACTGCAAACACAATCCGAGGAACTGCAAATGCAGACAGATGCACTGACTGCCATCAACAAACAGCTTGAGGAAAGAACAAAAGACGCCGAAACGAAGTCGAGAGACCTTGAAAAGGCGAAAAAAGAGCTGGAAGAGATAGCTGAACAGCTAAGACTAAATTCAAACTACAAATCTGAATTCTTGGCGAATATGTCACACGAATTGCGCACGCCGCTGAACAGTATTCTTATTTTATCGGAAATGCTTGTCGAAAATGGAAGCAACAATTTATCTGATGAAGAAACAGAGTTCGCCAAAGTCATTCATTCATCAGGTGAGGACTTGCTGTCACTGATCAATGATATTCTTGATCTATCAAAGGTAGAAGCAGGCAAAATTGATGTACTGTTTGGTGAAGTGAATTTAAGTGAGCTGCCAACACAGATGGATCAGCTGTTTTCACCAGTAGCCAAGCGGAAAAATATTGAATTTAATATCAACAAGTCAGATGCTATACCGGAAGTCTTCTATACAGATGCGAAGAAATTCCAGCAGATCTTGAAAAATCTATTATCCAATGCCTTTAAGTTTACCGAGCAAGGGTCTGTCAGCTTGAATATTAATAGGTTACATGATCAGCATGTGACATCATGTATGCAAAATATCAGCCCTGATTGGTTAGAAGTTTCCGTAACCGATACTGGTATTGGTATTCCGGAAGATAAACATCAGCTTATTTTTGAAACGTTCCAGCAAGCTGATGGTGCAACAGTCCGGAAATATGGAGGATCAGGTCTTGGACTTTCTATCTGTCGAGAATTCTCAAAACTATTAGGTGCAAAAATTACACTTGAAAGTGAAGAGGGGAAAGGCAGTACATTTACATTAATCATCCCTAGCCTGCCAAATGGTATTGGTGAAGAAGAACAAATGAAACTGTCCTATGCAGAAATCAGCGCTGCTTCTGCAGCTGATTACGATGATATTGAAGAATTAGAAGAGTTAGAGGCAATGGAAGCCAGCCGTTTTGAAGAACAACCTGTGGAAGAACAGGAAGAAGAGAAAGAGCTGGCTGCTTTATCTCCTCAAAATGAGCTGGAAGTATTCCAAAATAAACGCGTGTTAATTGTTGATGATGACAACCGAAATATCTATGCATTGAAGCGTGTCCTGGAAAATCGCGGCATGGAGACATTAGTCGCGAAAGATGGGTTAGAGTGCTTAGATATTATGAAGGAAGATCATAATATCGATGTAGTGCTAATGGATATTATGATGCCAAATATGGACGGCTACGAAACGATGTCAATCATCCGTAACGAGATGAAACTAACGGATCTACCGATTATCGCCCTCACAGCGAAGGCTATGAAGAATGACCGCGATAAATCGTTAGAGGCAGGTGCATCTGATTACATTAGTAAACCATTAAATTTAGAGCAGCTGTTCTCAGTGCTGAGAGTATGGCTCGTGTCTAAAGGAGTTAAGTAATGGGAAATTATGATGAACAAAGGTTGGAAAACAATCAGCATGCCAATCTTGAATTAGATTTACTGTTAGAAGCCGTCTATCGATTATCGGGGTTTGATTTTCGCCAGTATAACCGGGCGTCCATCTCCCGGCGTGTATACAACCGGATGAAAATCAATAACATCCCGACAATTTCCCGCCTTCAGGAGAAGGTCATCCATG
Source organism: Lysinibacillus sp. (assembly GCA_031181585.1). Taxonomy (GTDB): domain Bacteria; phylum Bacillota; class Bacilli; order Bacillales_A; family Planococcaceae; genus Lysinibacillus_B. Next base: position 707 of record JAPSKP010000015.1, on the reverse strand, counting down.
AGGAAGGATTTTTAACGCAGCTGTTAAATGACTTCTCGATTAATGTAACAGAAATGTTCCGCAACCCCAGCTTTTTTAGGGCGCTGCGGACAGAAGTCATACCGAAGCTGCGTGATTATCCAGAAATCCGTATATGGCATGCAGGGTGTGCCACGGGTGAGGAAGTGTTCTCCATGGCAATTCTCCTGGAGGAGGAGGGACTTCTCGATAAGGCAGTCATTTATGCGACTGACATGAACGAACGAGTGCTGGAAAAAGCGAAACAGGGCGTATTTCCGATACAGCGCATGCAGTCCTATACGAAAAACTACATGCTGGCTGGTGGAAACCATGCATTTTCCGAGTATTATAAAACCGATTTCCAGCATGCGTATTTCCACTCGTTTTTGAAAAAGAATATTATCTTTGCGCAGCATAACCTGGTAACAGACCAGTCATTTAATGAGTTCCACCTGGTCTTATGCCGCAATGTATTGATTTATTTTTCCCCACCGCTGCAAAACCAGGTGCATCGATTGTTTTACGATAGCCTTAGTCTAAACGGGTTCCTGTGTTTAGGGGACAAGGAGACGCTGCGGTTCGAGGAGCTGATTTCCAACTATGATGAATTAGTTGGAAGTGAAAAAATATATCAAAAAATAAAATAAAATGAGATCTTCTGAAGGATACTTCAGAGGGTCTTTTTTTATAGTGTAACTTGAAAAAAT
>JAPSKP010000014.1:46282-52851 GCA_031181585.1 Lysinibacillus sp. | reverse complement strand
CTGTAGCAGTGGAGGCAAATAAAGAGAGATGCTCTGGGTCCACTGCCTTAATAGACTCCATTGTTTCTCCAACCCCGCCTGTTAAAAAAATGCCGAATACCGGAACAGCAATCAATGCTAAAAACATTGTGGGTCCTTGCAGGAAATCTGTATAACTTACAGCCAGGAAGCCTCCAAATAATGTGTAAGCCGCTACTACACCGGAAACGATCAATAATCCAAGGTGATAGTCATAGCCAAAAGAGCTGTTAAAAAACTTCCCTCCTGCGACCATTCCACTTGATACATAAAAGGTAAAGAAGACAAGAATAATGATGCCTGACGCAATACAAATTGCCTTTGTTTTATCACGTAACCGGTTATCCAAGAAACTCGGAATAGCAATGGAGTCGCTTGCAACTTGGGTATAAATGCGTAATCTCGGCGCTACAAGCAGCCACCAACCGTCAATACAATCGCGATCCAGGCGTCGACCAGCCCGTTTAGGTAAATAGCACCTGGCAACCCCATTAAAAGCCACCCGGACATATCAGCTGCTCTAGCACTCAACGCCGTGACAGCAGGCCCCAAGCCACGCCCGCCCAACATATAGTCATTCAAACTTTTCGTTCGAACAAATGCATACCAGCCGACGGCAAGCATTGCCACCATGTAGATAGTGATGGCCGCTAATTGAAAGGCATGATCTGACATAGACATCCTCCTTTTCATTTCTAGAAGTTTATGTATCACCACTCCGTCTTACCAAACAATCCCCAACCTTTAGATAAAGTTTTCGGTTTTCCTTCCTTCCAATCCCCAAACAACCCTTGGTTCATTCAGTATGATAAACTGAAATTACTTTAAATAAAGAGGTTGAGGACTATGGACTTTGAACAAATGAAAAAGCAGTTCCTAGCACTGCTAGAGGAAAAAAACCTTGTACAAGCTACAATCAGCCAGCCGCGCCTAAAATCAAATGAGCTGAAACGGATAAAATTAAAGCCCATCGAGTTAAAAGGTGCCTACACTATCCAATTAGAATATCAGTACGAGCGAATTTTGAAGCACGAGAATATTCCTTTAGATCAATTCGCTGACCATTTTAATCATTTACTTGAACATTTTCGGCAAATTCATGCGCAGTTTACTGAGCATTCCGTTCACGTACAGCTTTCTAAGAAAAATAAGGTGCTTTGGAAATCGGAAAAACAGGCAACAATAAAAGAAGTGAGTTTATCTCATAATAGAAAAAAACGCTATTTATTGGATGATACGACACCTTATCCTTTCCTGATCCGTCTTGGCGTCCAGACAGAGGACGGCAAAGTAAAAAAACAAAAGTATGATAAATTCAAGCAAATCAACCGATTTGTCGAGTTTATTGATGATTCCCTGCATTACCTGCCAAAGGACCGCACTATTCGCATCCTGGATTTCGGCTCAGGGAAATCCTACTTAACGTTTGCGCTTTACCACTATTTAAAGGTGGAAAAGGGGTTGAACATCCGCGTCACAGGACTCGACCTGAAAAAAGAGGTTATTGAAGAATGCAACGACATTGCAGCTGATCTCGGCTATGAAGACTTGGAATTTTTAGTAGGGGATATCAATGACTATAATGAGGAAACGTCTGTTGATATGGTTGTTACGCTGCATGCCTGTGATGTAGCTACAGATATGGCACTGGCACGTGCAGTAAAATGGGGAGCGAAAGTTATTTTGAGCGTTCCGTGCTGCCAGCATGAGTTAAATCGTCAGCTAAATGCCCCATCACTAGAGATAATGCTGCAGCACGGCTTAATTCGGGAACGCTTCGCCTCCTTGGCAACTGATTCTATCCGGGCAGAGCTGTTATCGCTAGTTGGATATGATACACAGCTTCTGGAATTCATTGATATGGAACATACGCCGAAAAATATACTCATTCGTTCCTATTACACTGGAAAAAAAGGTTCAAAAGAGCAACGCGCCCGTTACGACGCGTTTACTTCCTTATTGCAGGCAAAACCATTTCTGCAAAATGAATTACATGATTATCTGTAAGAAAAAGACGCTCGCTTCAGCGTCTTTTTTCAATAAACAATATAGCGCTATATTAAATTTTAAACGTTATAAAAATAAAGGCGATAAAATAACTTTTCAGCTATCGCAAACACGTCTAATTAAAAGCTTTTATTCTCAAGCTTTTATAGATTTCATATAGGTAAAAACGTGTCTTTTTTTCTGTAGAAAAGACCATAAAATTTACACTGTTGTAACATTCTAGTTAACATAATATAAACATTTCGCCATTTAAACTTTTTGTAAATAACTATGTAACACGGAAGTAAATAAACGAATAAATGTCATTTGCGATAAAATAACAGTTTTTTCTACCAAAAAAATCATAATTTCTCTATCCTGTATGTTCCTAGCTAAATGGATGATGTCATCTAATGTTACAGAATTGTAAAGTTTGAAAATAACAAGTGAATAATTCTATAGATTTTTTAAAGTTTTTGTTATGATAATTGAGGCTTAATTTTTACCACAATAACATTTATATAGACGGAGGCAATTCCATGTTCAATTCTAGAAAACAAGATCCTTTCTTCTCGTCCCTTCATAAAATTGCTGAAAATATGCAAGAAGCGGTACACTATGCTAACGACTTCCGCATTGAAACGATAGCTGATTTAAAAGAAATCAGCATTAAAATGAAGGAATACGAAACTGCCGGTGACAAATTAATCCATGATTTAATTGTCATGCTAAACAAATCCTTCATGACGCCAATCGAGCGCGAAGATATCCTGTCGTTGGCAATTCGCATGGATGACATTTTAGATGGCACAGAAGGATGCATTGCACACTACGAAATGTTTTCACTGACTGAAATTGATCAATCTATGCGCGACTTCCTAGGCTACATTACAAAATCTACTGATGAAATTGTAAAAGCAATGGACTTACTTAATAAAAAAGACTTAGTAGGCATGCGTCAACACGCTATCTTGGTAAAGGATTATGAACGCCAGTGTGACGAAGTACTTCGCTCATCTATCAAGCAGTTATTTTTAAATGAGAAGGATCCGATTCGCTTGATTAAATTCAAGGACATCTATGAACAGTTAGAAGAAATTGCTGACTACTGTCAGAATGTCGCAAATACGATTGAAACTATCATTATGCGTAACGCGTAATAGCGGGAGACTTCATAAATGGACACAATATTTTTAATTACGATTTTAGTCGTTATTTTTGCACTAGCATTTGATTTCATAAATGGTTTTCATGATACGGCAAATGCAATTGCAACGTCCGTATCGACACGAGCCTTAAAGCCGCGTGTTGCTGTACTCATGGCAGCTGCAATGAATTTCATTGGGGCGCTGACATTTGTCGGTGTAGCAAAGGCCATTGCGAGCGATATCGTCGATCCTTTTTCATTAAATGCCTTTAACGGTGATGTAACAGGTTCGATTGTCATTTTAGGGGCACTTTGTTCAGCGATTACATGGAACCTTTTAACTTGGTATTACGGTATTCCATCAAGTTCCTCCCATACGTTAATCGGTTCCCTTGCTGGTTCCGCTATCGGGGCAGCTGGATTTGGGATTTTGAACTACGCTGGCTTTTTAAAGATTTTACAAGCTTTAATTTTATCGCCTATTATTGCTCTAACAATCGGTTTTTGCGTTATGTCAATCTTTAAAGTGATTTTTAAAGACCGCAATCTTTACAAGGCAAATAAGCGCTTCCGTCTTTTTCAAATTGTTACGGCAGCTATTCAGTCGTTCACTCACGGTACAAATGATGCGCAAAAAGCAATGGGGATTATCACAATGGCTTTGATCGCTGCCGGTCTTCAGGTAGGAGACGACGTACAAGGCTGGGTGCGTGTAGCATGTGCTACAGCTATGGGATTAGGTACTTCTGTCGGTGGTTATAAAATCATTAAAACAGTCGGTGGTAAGATTATGAAGATCCGTCCCGTGAATGGAGTAGCAGCAGATTTATCTTCAGCTGCAGTCATTTTTGGGGCAACGCTCATTCATCTTCCTGTATCAACGACACATGTTATTTCTTCAGCTATTATGGGGGTCGGCTCAGCTCAGCGTGTCAAAGGCGTTCGTTGGGGTACGGCTCGTAAAATGGTCGTTACATGGGTCATTACCATTCCGATTTCTGCATTGATGGGGGCCATTTTCTATACATTACTGAACTTTATTTTCTAATACCTAAACCGGACTACTTCATTGTAGTCCGGTTTTTTTACATGGTATGCTATTCTAATAATAGATTAAATTTATAGATGAGAGAAAGGCGGTGCTGTTGTGCAAGCTGTAGCAAAATTTGTCACTACATTCGCAAAATCTATCATTGCATTTTGGGTCATCGCCCTAATTGCGATGGCCTTTTTTGCTCTCCAGCTCCCCTCTAAGTTACAAGGGGATGGTTTTTCTGTCGATGGTGACTATAACCAGGTGAACGAAGAGCTGGCAGAGACATTCGGACTCCCTTCCGGTACCATTTTCGTTTTGTTTGAACAGAAATCGGAAACCGAGATTGATCAAACGTTAGAAAAACTCGGACAAGTAGAGGGAATCAGCGATGTAATCTCTCCAGTCGGTGATGGGAAACTCAATAAAGGCGGTCTGGCATATGCTACGCTGGAACTCGATCATACAAGCAAGGACTACTTCGTCATTGTCGATGAGTTAAGAGAAGTGCTGGCAGATGAAGACGGTGTTTCAATTACCGGGGGACCTGTCATTTCCAAGGATACAAATACGGCAAGCCAAAAAGATTTAATGAAGGCAGAAGCTATTGGACTTCCAATTGCTCTCGTCGTCCTTTTACTGGCATTCGGCACTGTCGTTTCTGCCCTTCTGCCCGTAATTATTGGGGCAGTAACCGTCGTCATTTCATTTGGGCTTCTTGCTCTAGTCGGGGATTCAATTGACCTCTCTATTTTTGTCATGAATATTATACCAATGCTAGGTTTAGCGTTAAGCATTGATTTTGCTCTCCTGTTTATCAATAGATACCGGGAAGAAAGAGAGCATACATCCGTTGTGGATGCTGTGCAGACTGCCATACGTACGGCGGGACGTTCGATTATTTTCTCCGCCCTTTGTGTAATGATCGGGCTGGGCTCAATGATTATTATCCAGGTGGAAATATTCCAGAATATTGCGCTTGGCGGCTTTATCGCTGTGCTATTTGCCGTCATAACAGGACTCACACTCCTGCCTGCACTGCTCGTCGTACTTGGCGACCGTTTGAACAAATGGAGGCTAATTCGTGTAAATCCGGCTACCGGTCGCTGGCAAAGTTTTGCTGGGTTTGTTGTAAAACATCCTATTAAAATTATTCTGATTGCTGTGCTGCTTCTTGTTGTAGCCATGATTCCAATTAAAGATATCGAACTAACAATTCCATCCGTGGATGTACTTCCCCCTTCTTATGATGCTCGTGGAACATACGATGTGCTGGTTGAAGAATTCGAGCTCGGCAAGCAATCCACCGTCTTTTTATTAGCTGAACGGGAAGCAGGTTGGACAGATCGAGAAGGATTAGAGAAAATTATGGACATCCAGCAGCAGCTAGCTGATGAACCCCTTGTAGCTGGTGTAACATCTCTATTCACAGCCGCTAACATCGATTCTGTCGATATGTGGGAAATGGCTAATACCAATCCACAGATTGCAGGTCAATTGGAGGCCGTGTTGGAAAACTTCATACAGGATGAACAAATGTATCTAGTAGTAAATCTTGATACAGAAAGCGATACAAGTGAGGCTCAGGATTTTGTGCGCGAATGGAAGGACAAGGATTTAGGTGTTGACTTCCTAATCGGCGGGCAGGCAAAATTCAACCAGGAAATCTTTGATGAGATTGCAGATAAAATTGGTATTGCTGTAACTATCATCATCGTGACAACATTCGTTATTTTAATGATCGCCTTTAAGTCGATTCTGATTCCACTCAAAGCGATTGTTATGAATATTCTTGGTCTTGGTTCTACTTTCGGAATCCTCGTCTATCTGTTCCAATACGGACATTTTGGTATAACCGAATCAACTCTTGCCTTAATTATTCCGGTACTGGTCTTTTGTCTTGTCTTTGGCTTAAGTATGGACTATGAGGTCTTTTTGATTTCCCGGATTCAAGAGGAATATGATAAAGGCGCTGAAAATACGAAAGCAACGATTGACGGGCTTGTTTCTACTTCAAAAATCATTACATCTGCTGCCCTCATCATGATCGTCATTACAGGGGCATTCGCCTTCACCGATGTCACGACTGTGAAACAGCTTGGTGTCGGTATCGCAATAGCTATTGCAATCGATGCAACAATCATCCGCTTGATGCTTGTTCCAAGTCTAATGAAGCTGTTCGGTGATTGGAACTGGTGGCTGCCTTTTGTAAAACGAAAGCGGCTATAATTTACAGGAATGAAAGACATGTATGTCTTTATAGGTATTGCAAAAATAGAAAAAAGCGCACTTTCGCTATGTTAACGAAAGTGCGCTTTTTTAATGAAATATCCCATCATACCAAGTTTTAGCTGCCTGAACCTCAGACATTGTCAATTGATGGCC
>JAPSKP010000014.1:0-46182 GCA_031181585.1 Lysinibacillus sp. | reverse complement strand
TATAGGTATTGCAAAAATAGAAAAAAGCGCACTTTCGCTATGTTAACGAAAGTGCGCTTTTTTAATGAAATATCCCATCATACCAAGTTTTAGCTGCCTGAACCTCAGACATTGTCAATTGATGGCCATAGTCAAACCAACCAACTTGGACACATGCCCCCGCAGTAGCAAGAAGCTGTTCCAATTCCTCTGATTCCTTAGGTGAACACATGAAATCATTTGTTCCCGCCCCGATCCATACATGTACACCTGAAAGGTCGGGAATAGACGCCTCTCGGTCAGGGACCATCGGATGATGGAGGATAGCCCCTGCCAGGCTTCCGTGGTGGCGGAATAATAAATTTCCCGCAATATTGGCGCCATTTGAGTAGCCAACTGCCACTACCTTAGCTGCATCGAATTCATATTGCGCTGCAGACTCCTTGATAAATGCCAATAGTTCATCTGTACGGAATCGAAGGTCCTCCATATCAAAAACGCCCTCAGCAATACGGCGGAAGAAACGCGGCATCCCCTGTTCTACTACTTGTCCACGGACACTTAAAATGTTCGCCTCAGGATCAATCTCTTTAGCAAGACCAATCAGGTCACGCTCCGTCCCGCCTGTACCATGCAGTAATAACAATGTTATTTCCTTCGTGCCTTTTTGAAAAATATGTTCCATGCTACCACGCTCCTAATTATCTCGAATTTGAGATAATTATAGACCCATATTGTTCATCCGTCAAAGGAGCAGATTGCTCATCGATTTCTTCTGTCTCGGGCACCCCTTTATTGTTTTGATCAATGCCCCCATTATTACGTCCGTACTTGGATGGATCGTATGTGTTATAGAAAATAGTGATGATGATCACAGCTAGTAGTGATGCAGCAATAATCGAACCAATGACAATTCCTGTCATCTTCTTACCGCTTACACTCTTCTTCTCCATTCCCACTCCCCCTTTTATTTAGCAGGTCGGAAGCCTTCTTCACGCAAGTAGTCAACTGCGGCCTCACGTGTACCGAACGACTCCTCTAAATTTTCTTTATGGTATATATTCCAAACACGATTGTCATAAACAAGTTCCAGCTTTGTCTGCATCCGATCGCTCCATACTTCAACAATCGGTTCATCATCGAATTCTTCTGATAGGTATTTAATAGCATCTTCGATAATTTCCCGTAATGCTTCAGCAGAATAATCACGAATATTCACGAGTCCTTTGTCCGTTGCTTCTTTCTCATATTTTAATAAGTCTCCAACAAACACAAAACCGTTGCCATTTGGGTGCAATTTCTCCACGACAATTGTTTTTTCATACAAGCTTTCTTCAAAATGGTAGTTTACACGCTTTAGTGAAATCTCTTTCTTTTTCAGCTGTGGAAATTCCTCAATGATTGCCTGCTTTTGTTCAAATGTTAGCATAAAACGCTCCTTTAAAATTCTTTTCGCAAATAGTATAACACAGGCAAAAAACTTTAGCGCTACAGCAGTATAAGATACTTCCTGCCTGAATAAATAGATCAAAGGAAAGCAGCAATTGTTTATCATTTCCTAAGCAATAAAAGGGAGCATGTGTTTCCTTATATGCTCCCTCAGAGTGGAGACAAAGTCGTTTCATGACTTTGTCTTCACGTCTTTTAAGATACTTTAATAAAAAGATGGTTTTACCTAGCCTGTCTTGAAAACGCTTGCCAGACAAGGCGCGCCGACGAGCGAAGACGCGAATAGAACCTAAGTTCATGAGGGTGCGAGCGAGGCAAGCAACGCGGGAAGAAAGTGTTTGTCAACAGGCTGAAGGGAGCATGTTTCATTACATGCCCCCTTCTTTTACACTGTCTTCGTAGCAGCTTCTTTAATTTTCTTCCGCTCTTCATAAATATTGATGACAACCGCCTTCAATACGGCATATGTAGGAATAGCAATTAAGATACCGATAAAGCCTGCAATGTTACCGGCTGCTAATACGAGCGATATGACTGTCAGCGGATGAATATCCAATGTTTTCCCCATGATATTCGGTGTAACGAGATTACTTTCTACCTGTTGAGCTACTAGTGTTACAACAGCTACCCAAATCACTAATACCGGGTCTTGCACAAGAGCAACTACAACCGCTGGGACAAGAGATACCCATGGGCCAATAAAAGGAATCATATTCATAAAGAATGCGAAAATCGCTAATAGGAGAGCATATTCAAGTCCAATAATTAAGTATCCAACAAACATCATCAGTGCCAAGATGGAGCTGATGATAACCTGCCCTTGGACATAACTGCGAAGAACCCCGTCGATATCTTCCAATGTATTTTTAACCCATGTGCGTCGATCCCCTGTAAAAATTTTATAAATATTCGGAGCAAACTTCTCATGATCCTTTAACATGAATATGAAGAAGAACGGAACCAATATTAATGTAAATGTAGCAGATACAGCACCGCTGATAAAGGAGACGATCCAAGTACTTCCCTTTACGGCGATTGTCTGGATCGAATTAGAAATAGAATCTACGAATTCTTCCAGCTGTGGAGGTAAATTCTCCCTATTATCCATCACATAATCCGCTGTATCCTGAATATTATTTGCAATGGATGGTGCATTCTCCACTAAATTATTTACCTGTGTAGCAATCGGATTGCCAATCATTAATAAAAGACCAGTAACTACCCCTGTCATCAGGATGAGGATCGTTGTAATACTGCCCCATCTAGGCAATCCCCGTTTTTCCAGCACACGCTGAATAGGCTCTGTTACGTAATATAAGACTCCCCCCAACAATAATGGGATAAAAATAGTTTTTAAAATGATGACCAGTGGATTGAAAATCCCTTTAATTTCTATAAAATACTTTACAATTAAAAGTCCAATTAAAATTCCTACACCGGTCTGAAACCATAATTTTTTTGTCAATTCCTATCACATCCTTTCTTACTTTCTTTCCTCTCTTCTTTATTATAAAACTATATACGTTTATTTACACAAAAAGGTGTCAAAGCTGCAGGAAAAATTAGTGTTATGCCCATAACTGTTCCATTACAAAAAGAATATAGAATGCCGGCCAATGTTCCAGCTGGTGTTACTTGCCTGAGAAACTTTGTCCAGGCAGTGTGTGTACACTCTATTTTTATAAAAACAGCGAAAAAATATGAAGACAAAGTCAAAAATGACCTTGTCTTCACTTGGAACCGTTTAAACGGCTATCCTGCTATTATAGTTTTGTATCGTCAATGCTGTTTAAATAATCCTCGATCACTCCAACTACCGATTCTACACAGCCTTCTTCAAACGGTGAAATAAGACCTGCCTCTTTAACCAGGCCTGTGAATGGTAAAGAGCCTCCAAGGCTGCACAAATGAATATAATCCTTCCAAGCTACTTCAAAATCTTCACGTGAACGCTTCCAGAATTGGAATGCACAAATTTGTGCCAGTGTATAATCAATATAATAGAACGGGCTTGCATAAATATGCCCTTGGCGCTGCCATAAGCCGCCAGATTCTAAGTATGGATGACCGTCATAGTCACGTTGTGGTAAATACTTCGCTTCGGTTTCCTTCCAAGCCTGCTTTCGCTCGTCCGGTGTCATCTCCGGATTTTCGTAGACAATATGCTGGAATTCATCAACTGCCACTCCATAAGGTAAGAAGATAAGCCCTCCGCTCAAATGAGCAAATTTATATTTATCTGTATCCTCTTCAAAGAACAATTCCATCCAAGGCCATGTAAAGAACTCCATACTCATTGAGTGGATTTCAGCTGACTCATATGTCGGCCATAAATATTCTGGAATGCCGATATTACGGGATGCATATACCTGATAAGCATGCCCTGCTTCATGTGTTAATACATCGATATCCCCTGATGTACCATTGAAATTCGAGAAGATAAATGGCGAATCGTAGTTTTCAATAAAAGTACAATATCCGCCTGATTCCTTCCCTTTTTTAGCGACAAGATCCATAAGGTCCCGGTCAAGCATATAATTAAAGAATTCAGCCGTTTCCGGAGACAGTTCTTCATACATTTTCTTGCCGTTTGCGACGATCCAATCAGCATCCCCTTTTGGTTTCGCATTGCCTGAAAGGAATTCCAGTCCTTCATCATAAAATTTTAATTCCTCTACGCCAATTCGTTTTGCCTGTCTTTCATAAAGCTTAGAAACAAGAGGAACGATATATTGACGCACTTGTTCCCGGAATGAGGCGACCATTTTTGCATCATAGTCAATACGGTTCATATGGACGTAACCAAGCTCCACATAATTTTTGTAGCCAAGCGTTGTAGCAATTTCATGACGGAGCTTTACAAGCTGATCATATAAATCATCAAATTGCTCCACATGTTCTGCAAAAAAGTTTGCTGATGCTTCCCGTGCCGCTTTACGTACTGTTCTGTCTGTCGATTCCGTATATGGAGCTAATTGTGCAAGCGTCAGCGTCTTCCCATCAAATTCGATTTGTGCAGAAGCTACCAGCTTATTATACTCAGAAACTAGCTTATTCTCCTTTTGCATCTTTTCAATGACTGCTGGAGAAAACCCTTTGATTTGATTATCAGCTAGGTCAAAAAGTTGTGACCCCCACTTTTCCTCTAGTTCTGTACGGAATGGTGAATTTACTAAAGCTCTATAGTACTCGGAAATGACTTCATCCAGTTCAGGGGCCATTTCATCAATATCATCACGAGCATTTTGGTAATATTCATCTGCCGTATCTATTGAAGCACGGATATACACCAAGTTTGACTGAGTCGAGAAATCACGACGGCAGGCATTGATTTTCTCGATTACCTCACTTTGAGCTTCAACAGTCGGTGCCTGTTTGAACTCCTCAATCAATGAACGTATTGCTTCCTTAATGGCCGGAAGATCCGGGCGTTTATACTCGTATTCTGTAAATTTCATGTTTTTCCCCCCAGCTTTTCGCTCTTTGAACATAGCAATTTAATTATTCAGCATTTTCAGAATGATTGCAAGAGAAATAAAGTTATCTGCATATGCTTACATTTTCTTTCGTAAATACTCTCTAGGCAAATGCTGCTGCACCCTTATTTTTTCCATCAGAAAGCTAAAAAGATGGACAGAGGCACTAATGAATCCTCTTGTCCATCTTTTGCTTAACGAATGGTAAACTTCTTAATCGACTCCTGAAGTCCTTGAATTTCTTCAGACAAATCATTTGAGGAATCTGTCACAAGCTGAACGGCCTTCTGCTGCTCATCAACAGAGGCTGTTACCTCTTCTGTCATACCGGCATTTGTTTCACTAATCGTTGCAATCCGTTCTATCGAGGCAAGCATCGTATTTTTTGAAGCATGCAATTGCAGGATGCTTTTCGACACATCTTCAATCGATTCAATAATATTTCCTACAGCACTTTCAATTTCATTGAAGGACTTTTCAGTCGTTTCCACTGCTTCATGCTGCCCTTGAACGATGGTAAAAGTCTTCGACATCTCATTAGTCACGAGTTTTGTCTCAGTTTCAATTCCCTGCAATGTATTCCTTACTAATTCGGTCGCCTGACTCGTCTGATCCGCTAGTTTTCGAACTTCCTCCGCTACTACTGCAAAGCCTTTTCCATGTTCACCTGCTCGTGCTGCCTCTATAGAAGCATTTAATGCCAACAGATTTGTCTGATCTGAAATTTCATTGATTGTACCGACAATTCCTTCGATTTCCCGTACCTTTCTAATGAGGCTTTCAAGCACATTTTGCATAGAAGTAATAAGGTCATAGGATTCTGTCGAACGTTCTTTTAACACAACCAGATGATTCAGACCTTCTTTATTTGATATACGCATTTCCTCTGAAGAATACAACATCGATTTATTTTTATCCTGCAGCTGGTCAATTTCCTGCGCAAAGTGCATTGTAACCTTGCTCGTTTCTTCTGCGTCTGCCGCTTGTTGAGAAGCTCCTTTTGCCACTTCTGTAGCGGATTTCACAATATCCTCTCCAAAAGCTGTCGTCTCCTCAGCCACCGCGGTTAAATTTGTAGATGTATTTTGAATTTCAGCAATGGTATGCTCTACATCAGAAATGAGTACCTTAAGCTGGCTGACCATTTCATTGAAGCCTCTATTGAGTATGCCTACCTCATCCTGCCGCTCACTGTTGTCTAACTCTACAGTCAAATTACCTTGTGCCACTTGTCTGACACGATTGGATAGGAGCCGTAGTGGAGCTGCCAAATGACGCGAGAACAAAATAGCTGCTATTCCACCTAATACAAGAGAAACAATCAGTGTTAAAACGATCCCTTTTACTAAAACTGCTGCTGGTGCATTGAAATCCTGCATATATGTTCCAGAGGCAACAATCCAATTCCAGTTTTCATCCACTTTAGAATAAATCAGCTTTGGTGCCACTGCTGTTTGTCCAGGCAATTCGAAATCATAATGTGTAAACCCACCGCCTGCCAGGGCCTGTTCCTTTACTTCACGAATAAAATATTTCCCTGAGCTATCCTGATCATTCCATAAGTTATCGCCTTCTCTCGTAGGATGACCAATCAGTGTTCCATCTTGATCCATTATATAGATATATCCATTTTCCCCGAGATTCCCTGGATAGGATAAAGAACGCTTTCCTTCTCCATCTATTTCACCAATCAGTGCTGTTTTCACACGCTCCTGTGCTTCTTCTATTGTAATACTGCCGCTTTCAACTTCCTTATTTGTTTGTTCAATAAGCTGCAGCGAAGTCTCTACACTGTTTTTTATTACTTTTTCCCCAAGTTCATCTAGCCCTTGCTTTGCCTGCATGTAACTGACGAAGCCAATAATCAAACTAGGCAGCAAGAATAGCAAGAATGAAAAAATCAACAATTTCCCTCGAATTGTTTTAAGTACCCCCATTTTACCACCCCTGTTTCTTTATTTTTCCAAATCTCTTTTATCTATTATTACACAAAAGAAGAATTACACAACAGATTTTTCGACAAACTTCTTACCTAAAGTAAAAAATAATAACTTTTTCGAAAGAAAGAAAAAGGACCTTACTAATATAGTAAATACATTAGCATGGTCCTTGGTTATTTATTATAATTTTTTGTTTCTAAAATAGCTTCTTCTAAAGTAATAGCAACAGTGTTTTAAACATCTTTTCAGACAGCTGCCTTCAAGCGATTATATCGAAAACTTCTCTATTTCTTTCACAACTTCACGAGAAGTTTCCTCTAAATGCTTCACCACTACATTTAAACGTTCTACCATCTCCACTTGAACAGTTGTGGAATTCGCTACATTCTGTGTTCGTTCCATTGTATTTGTTACTAAATGATTCATTTGCTCTGTAGAAGCTAATATTTGCTGTGCACTTGCAGACATCTGTTCAATGACTGCTGAATCATCTTGAATCTGTTCATTCACCTGTTCTACCGAACGTAAGATACGTGATAGTTTTTCACCAATAGAGGCTACAGCTAAACTGCCGTCCTTCACTTCCGCTGTACTCATATCCATTTCCTTTAGCGCCCGATCTGCAATCTGCATGAAGACCTGAAGCTGTTGATGAATTTCATCTGCTGAGCCTCGCGACAATTCAGCCAGCTTACGTACTTCATCTGCTACTACTGCGAAACCTTTTCCTGCCTCTCCAGCCCGGGCTGCTTCAATTGCCGCATTTAGTGCAAGCAAGTTCGTCTGATCGGCAATGCTTGTAATCACTCCGACCATATCGCTAATCGCTGAGAATTTTTCACCCATTTCACGAACGTGTTCAGACGTACGAACAACGGAACTTTCCACGTTTTGAATCTGGTTGATTACTTCCCTCGAACTATTCGTGCTTGATTCCACAAGCGCTGTCATATCATTTGATGATTCAGCTATCTCGCTTGTCGTATCAGCAAGACGCTGGATGCCCACAGCCATCTCATTCATCGCAAGCATAACTTCATCATTGCTGCCTTTTTGCTGCTCACTGCCGTCCGCAATCTCGTTCATGCTTTCGGCAATTGCCATACTTGAATCACCGACTTTGCCTGAGGCATCATTCATGTCAACGACTACTTGCCCTAGATTATCAGCTTTTCCATGAATGACTTGGAATGTAGCAGCTAAACTGTCAATTGTATGTGAGAAAGCTTTTGTAAATGCCATGATTTCATTATCTGACTTCATTCGAATTTCTGACACAGTCTCCTTAGCGCCTTTCAAATCTCCTTCTGCCAGCTGTTCCGATGATTTTGTTAAATAATCAAGCGGTTTAAGAGACGAATTGATATAGTAGAACAGTAAAGCGAGAGCAACTAAAATGATCAACACAAAAATGCCTACCATACTTGGCAGCACTTCCTTCGCAATATTACCTGTAATTTCTTCCATATAAGAAGCGTCAATGTCCACTCCTAAAAAGCCGATAATCTCCCCATCTTTATTTTTCATTGGAACAAAGCCAGAAACAAATTCACCGTAGTCACTGGCTAATACGTCTGAATAGTACCCACCTTCATCCATAGCTTGTTTTAAATGTTCATATGTTGTTGCCCCTGATTCTTCGCCTAATGAAGCTGCATTTTCTGTATCATCAGCCGGCATGCCATCGACAAGGAAGGTTACCTTCTCTCCCTCTTTTGGTACAAAGTATGTATAAGCATAGAGTACACCCGCTTTTCCGCGAAGCTCATTTAATTCTTCCCGAAGCTCCCAATAAATATCGTTTTCCTCCGGGTTTTCTGTCAATTCCTCATATTTTTCTATATCCATATAACTCAACATATTTTCAGCAGCGGAAATTGTCCGTTCACCGATTGATGCTTGTACCGACTCTTTGGAATTATAAAACATTAAAAATACATTAATTCCAAGCATTATAATAAAAATTATAATAGCACTCGCAAGTATTCTATTTGCCAGCTTTTTCTTCTTCATTCTTACCCCTCTTTATTCATTATTTCATGCTAATATTTTGCTATAATAAACCTTATTATACAAATTTTCAGCTCATACTAAAATACCATCCAACTTTATCAAACAAAAGAGGCTTTTCTCACATATACATAGTGAGAAAGCCTCTGTAAAATTATTATTCACCTAAATCTGCATTATGATAAACACGCTGTACATCTTCTAGGTCTTCTAATGCATCGATCATCTTTTCGAATTTCGTCAGGTCATCACCTGCTAGTGTAACTTCCGTCATAGGAAGCATTGTTAGCTCTGCCACAGAAAACTCTTCAATGCCTGCTGCTTTTAAAGCTTCTTGCGTAGCATGGAATTGATCAGGTTCTGTATAGACGATGATTGTTCCTTCTTCATCCATAATGTCTCGTGCATCTAAGTCCGCTTCCATCAGGATTTCCAGAATTTCATCTTCTGTTTTTCCTTCCATTCCGAAGACAGCTGTTGAAGTAAACATATGAGCAGCTGATCCGCTTACGCCCATGTTTCCTCCGTTTTTCCCGAATGCTGCACGAACTTCTGAAGCTGTACGATTTACATTGTTTGTCAGCGCATCGACAATAACCATTGTACCGCCTACTCCAAATCCTTCATAACGCAATTCATCAAATTGCTCGTCGCCGCCGCCTTTTGCTTTGTCGATTGCTTTTTCAATAATATGTTTTGGTACTGAATATGTTTTGGCACGTTCTAATACGGTTTTCAAAGCACGGTTCGATTCTGGATTTGGCTCGCCAGATTTAGCTGCTACATAAATTTCACGACCGAATTTTGCATAAACACGACTAGTGCTTGCATCTTTAGAAGCCTTTTTTTCCTTAATGTTATTCCATTTACGACCCATAGTTTCACTCTCTTTCGATTTAAATAAGCTGTAAAATCACTTGTAACTTAACTATTATACCTAAAAAGAGACAAATTATAAAAGGTTCTTAATCAAAATATCTACTCCACCCTGAAGAAAGACCTTTTCTAAGCAAGCGGCAAATGAATTCTCTATTACTTAATAGATTGAAATTTTTCTTTCAAGATATAGTAGGACTCTTTCAAGCGCTCCTTGCTTTCAGGGAATCCCCATGTATCCCATTTATAACGCGATACTTCTTTAGATATGTGAGAGGCTGCCTCTCCGTTTTTCATCAACATCGCACCGATTCCTATACCTTCCAAAATTTCATAAGACGGCTCCCTATTTGCATAGAGGTCACTCCATGCCTCTCGTCTTGAGGGATCTGTTATATTCAGCATCAGCCAAGGTATGCGAATTTCAATAACCCCGTCTGTTTCATTGATTTGATAATCTGCCAATGAATCATATTCGTCACTTGCCGGGTTCGCATTCCCTTGTTTTAATCTCCCGGTTTCATAGGATACAAAATCATAATGTTTATTCAAAATAGGGATTGTTAATTCTTTGTTTAATGCAAAATAGATATTGTTAAATTGGCCTGTATCCTTTTCATGCCGACCTTTGAAGTCAATCAGCTTTAATTGATGCCCATACATATATTGATAGATATCATAATAGGCATCAACCCGTACTCGGCTTTCCTTCTCTCCCTTAAGTTCTATGACAAAGTCTGCTTCCATAGGCAATGTTTGTCCGTTATATGTTGTATTTCCTTGACTGCCTACTGTATCTAGATAGATGACTGGATAATAATCTTTATTAAACTGCGGTTGATCCATATCTAAGCGGAGATATAAGTAACGTTCATCTGAATCCACATACATTTTCTCTATCTCGCTATCTGCCGTATACAAGGGGTCATGCCCAAACCAGTCTGATGTATCCCCGTCTATCTTCTTCTTTAGCGTATCAAAGCTTAAAATACCAAACTGCTGCTCATTTGTCTGGGCGTTTGACCAGTACGGACGCTGATCGGGGTTATCTAAATCCATCGTATTCCATGTACGTTTGAACCATTCATCCTGCCAAGTGAACACCAGTCCCCCGAGCATTCCTTCATGCAGGATATCTTCATATAGCCGTACAAGAATTTCCCCTTGCTCATCTTCTGCAATGAAGCCCTGGTTCCAGCCAAATGGGTTTTCATGCGTTAAGCCGCGAGATGCTGGAATTCCAAATTCAGAAATCAGTACCGGTAAACGATGCGCCGCATGCAGATCGTTTAAATAACCGGCATAGTTGTTCTTCTCCCCGCGGAAATCTTCATATTCAATATACTTCGGCGTATAGTTTAAAAAATCCGGATAATATGGATAGACATGATATGCAGCAAACTGGCCCACTGATTCTGCTTCGTTTTTTACATAAATAACATTTGGATTAACCGATGCATAGTCTTCCTGCTCACTTGGCTCATATGGATGTTCAAGCAAGTCCGTCGTCACCCAATTTGTAAAGCTGAACGGGCGAATCCATCCATAATTCTCTGCCTCATATTGAGCGGTAAATTCAAACTGTTCCGCCAGCCATATCTCAAATGGGGCTGCCTCTTTTGTTGAGAAATACTGTCCTTCATGCTGCGGCTTACCTGCGTGCTTTTTATTCGTACCTTCTACTGTATAAGGATACCACTCAATACCGAGCATCCAACCAATCACATAAGGAGAGATATCAGCCGTATAAGCCCCATAAGCATGACCCGGCTTCTGTTCCACTTTTGCATTTCCATGAATTACGTCGACAATACGAGTAATTTCGGATTGAAATTGTTCTGTTGGCTCCCCGTAGACATCAAGTGCTTCTTCTAGAGGCTCTTCATCAATCCACACCCCATGAAATACATAGATTGGCTCTTCATGGGTTTCATTATATTCTTTTAATGCTTTATAAAAACCAGGCGGATGCAGTGTGTACACACGAATGGTATTGGCACCCATCTCTCCGATATACTCAAACCAACGAGCGTACTCTTCCTCCGTTATTCCTGCTTCTCCAGGAAACACGCCAGGACGGGCCATGCCAATGTTTACACCTTTAATCGTAATAGACTGCCATTTCCCATCTATGAGCACTTCATAGCTGTCACCATTAAGACGTGCATTATAGGACAGATCTTCTGCTCTTGCAGGCTCTACCGAAACCGGCACTTCCACAGCTTTTTCCGTATGCTTCGTTTCCTCCAGGATCCCCTCCATCATGGCGTAGTAATTATGCCAATAAAATTCAGCATCAGATAGCCATTTTTGCAGGGTTACATACCCTTTAAAATAAGGAATAGAGGCGGCTTTCTCTTTCTCAGAGAAATTGCCGGCAAAATAATACAGCTTATTCCCTTCCTCTACCCGGTATGCGGCTGCTACGAAGGCAGAGGGAATATTGTTTTCGGCCAATACAGATTGATGCTCCTCGCTTAGGTTCAGATTGAAATGGGCAAGCACTTCAGATTCTGTCGCCTCAGAAATGTCCATCCAGCCGTAGTATGATTTTGATTCATTAAATCCAAACAGCGCTTGTCCGGCAGA
Source organism: Lysinibacillus sp. (assembly GCA_031181585.1). Classification (GTDB taxonomy): domain Bacteria; phylum Bacillota; class Bacilli; order Bacillales_A; family Planococcaceae; genus Lysinibacillus_B. The sequence continues at coordinate 33,863 of JAPSKP010000014.1, read as the reverse complement.
TGTCGTTTTCAGTGTCACTTCAGGAGCGCCATCTAGCACAATTGACTTATCTTCGGCTTCGTGGTAGAAAACGATACCATTTCCATTTAAAGTTTGATTCCATTCAGCTAAATCTTCAAAATACTTCGCCTTCCAGCCGCTATAGGAAATGCCCAGAGTCTCCGCTAAATCCTTTCTTACACCTTTACTTGTATGAATGGATAAGTTATCATGCTCTACTATTAATGTGACAGGTGAGGACTGTTCAAGCCGCGCTTTTATATTACGCCAAGCATTATTTGATAAGCCCCCATAGAGTGTCCTTGTCGATTTTTCATCTCCCCAGGCGAGTTCTGATTCATTGAGTCCATAAGTATTGGACAAATAAATCATGTCATATGTATCATAGCGCATCGGCAATTCATTAAAGGCTATATTCTCCTTATGATCCGATACTGTCACACCGTAATAATCAGTCGACGGGTCATAGTTTTCACCCGCTACATTTTGAACCTTGGCAATATTCAGCGCTTCTGTAATACCAACTCGTTCTATCATTTGCTCATCGCTCGATCCTGCATCTATTATAGCTACATTTACTACGTCAGCAGGCTTGAACAATTGCCACAGCCATGGAGTCAACAGTACAAACAAAATCAAGACTACCCCTATTAATTTTTTCATTGCTGCCTCCTTATTAAGAGGCCCTGCTATAGATATAATTTTTCTATAGCCCGGCCATGTCAATCTATTTTAACTACTCAGTTATTGAGGTGATTTTATAGATTAGTCGCACTGAATGTATCTCCACCTTGCAACGTGCCATTTTCATACCCCTTTTTAAACCATCTCATCCGCTGTTCACTCGTTCCGTGCGTAAAGCTTTCAGGGACTATATATCCTTGTGCTTCCATCTGCAGTGTATCATCCCCAATTGCATTTGCTGCTGTCAATGCTTCCTCAAAGTCTCCTGCTTCTAAATATCCCTCGTTTTGCACATGATGCGCCCAAACACCGGCTAAATAGTCCGCTTGTAATTCCAGACGCTTTACCTGCTCATTATACTCGGCCTGAGACACTTGCCCATTCAATCCATGGACCTTCTGCGAGTAACCAAGCAACGTCTGTACATGATGGCCTACCTCATGGGCTACTACATAAGCCATTGCAAAATCACCAGGTGCTTGAAAGCGATTTTTCAGTTCCTCATAAAAGCTTAAATCAATGTAGAGTTTATGATCAGCCGGGCAATAAAAGGGGCCTACTGCCGCATTTTGATAACCACATCCCGAACTAACGCTATCTGTGAATAAAACCAAGGTCGGATTTTGATAGTTCAGCTCTTCCTCTTCAAATACTTGCTGCCATACATCTTCTGTATCTGCCAGCACGACTGATACAAATTCCGCCAGTTCCTCTTCTTGGGCAGTCGGTGTATATTCCTCTGTTGGAGAGCCGTTTTGGGTGATGCTTTTAGATACCGTATCTAATACATCTCCTGCATCGCCGCCATTTAGCAAAGTAAAAATAAGAGCTATAATAATTCCAATACCGCCAAGGCCTCCGCCGATCTTCCCGGCGCTCATTCCTCTCCGGTCTTCTACATTGCTGCTTTTCCTTCTCCCTTTGACATCCATTTTTCTCCCTCCTATCCCTTATTACCATATAAGTTATTACCCATTTTTTCCGTAATATAATTTCTTCTGCATAGAGGTCCTGTTTTTTAGCCGCTATTATGATATGATTCTTATATTTTCATTCTAATTTTGATAACAAACTTACTTTTATCATATATAACTGTTTTTAAATTTCTCTTATACTATGATTAAAATTTGATATAGAGGGAACGGGTTTTGTAAAGCTCTTTACAATTTACACCAATACTAGAAATTGTTCAAAGGATCAAAAACTCATTCACATACTAGTCTTTCCTTCTATAAGAATCAAGCTGCTTTATTATTTGGATCCCCATCAGCATCCTACTAAATGTTTTGACGAAGGGGCAATAAGACCTATCTATTAATTTTAGAAAGTGACTGGTTTCGCTATGAAAAAATTTATATTTGCAGGAGTGCTACTGTTGTTGTTTTTTTTCCCAAGGATTTTTTGGCAGTTGAAACCAGAAAACCCGATTGATCTTGTTGTTATTGATAAAACAACTCCTTCAACCGATTACCGAGAACACCTTGGACTATTTTGGATACTAACAAATGACAAAGTAACGAAGCCATCCGGCGAAGACTATTCAATTGAAGAAGATTACTTTGGTTATAACCCAAAGTTAGGGGTACCAATGGATCCTTACAACATCAGTAGAGAGGTTGACCTCATCTATATAGCTGATACATATGGCGTATATACAAATGATGTAGGTGAAGAAAACGAGGGCGCGCGCTCCCAGAAGATTTACGGTGGCATGGAGGAAAAAGAATGGGAGGCCATTTTGCGCTCTAAAGGGGAAAACACCACATTGATTGCAGAGTACAATTCATTTGCCACACCTACCGAAGAAGGACCGCGTTCATTGATGGAAGAAACACTGGGTGTTGAGTGGAGCGGTTGGTCGGGCCGTCATTTCGATGATCTGATGAGTGACGAGATTCCTTCCTGGCTCATTGCCAACTATGAGGCACAATATCAACAAAAATGGTCCTTTGAAGGAGGGGGCTTAGCATTTGTTCATTATACAGACCAGGTAATCATTTTGGATGAGCGTGCTGCAGAGGAAAAGGTATCTTTCACTTTGACCGATGCAGGTAAAAAGAAGTTTCCAAAAGTCTCATCATCGCACTATCCTTATTGGTTTGATATTTTAACAGCTGGGGATGATGCCGTCGTCTATGCAAAGTATAATCTCCATCTATCACAAGAAGGACACGATATATTAGAACAGGCTGGTATTCCTGCCTCCTTCCCTGCTGTCGTTCATCAGCCGGAGAGTAAGACATATTATTTTGCTGGCGATTATGCGGACTATACAAAGGATAATTTGATGAAGTGGGAACGCAGCGACTTCTTAATGACAATTTTTTCACAGGATACATCCAAATTCTTTTGGGTTACCTACGTGCCGCTGATGCGAGTCATTTTAGATGAAGTGAAAAACAGCATTCCTAAATGAAATGTAACGGAAAGAAGGTGGTAACTTTGAATAATTTCCATTGGAACGAAAACGCATGCGCTGATAAAACAGAATATGAAAAAATCTCCATGCTGTTTCAGCTCCAGCAATCCTATGTGGAACGGACGAAAATTACATTTTCCATTGTCCTGCTCCGATGGCATCCGACATGCCGTTTCCCCGATATGCCGTCATCGGAGCAGTATAATCTCTTATATGACTATATTTCCAAGCAAGTAAGAAATTCGGACACAGTATTTCGTGACGAGCAGTGTAAAACGATCATTATTATGTTGGCCTTCAGCGGTACTCAGGAAGGAAGACACTTTCTACATCGTGTTTTCAATGCAGCCAATCATATGCTAAAGGATATGATTGGAAATGCATCCCCAGCCTTTGTCGCAACAGTAAGTGAAATTGCTAATGCTCATTGCACGTTAGAAGAGGTGCTGGAAACAAGTATAGGCTATCTGGATAAACTAGAAACGCAGCCTCCGAATGCCGTCCTGCCAATCGAGCAATTTGCGAAGTTTGATACGGAGCTTCTGAAAGTAAGCATCATTGAAGAGAATACTATTACTATTTCTATTTTAAAAAATCTTTTTAGCAATATGCAGATTTCGAATTTTGACCTCCAGGTTCAGACATTTGCCGATGGATATGAATTTTTGCAGTCCAACTGGTATCGGTCTGGCCATACTCATATTGTACTGGTAAACGACATCTTGCCCCGGAAAAACGGGATTGAAATTATGAATTATCTGCGCAGTCTGCCGAATGACGAGAAATATATTATTGCATTAATGTCTAAACGAGCTTCAGAGGATGCAATTATGTATGCTTTCGATAATGGGGCAGATGCCTATTTCAGCAAGCCTTTCAACCTAAAATTAGTAGAAACACAAATCAAGAACATAGTAAGAAGGCTGCGACAATGATCGAAAACCAAACGCTTTCTTACGCACTGTTTGTCATCGGGATTTTTTTGGTTGTTATTGGCTCGTTGCTTTTCTACTTAATTGTTATGAGGACACAGCAAGTTCGGCGGGAACAGCGAATTAAAGACTACCTAGAAGAATATCAGGATGTCTGGTACCGCTACCTAGTACTAGGGGGAAATGTAGAAAGACTGCATGAGTCACGGGTAATGGACCCTTATATTAAACAAGCAGTGGACCGTATTTTAATGACCTATGTATCATCAATCAATAATCCGGATGTGGTGAAACGAATTTCACATTTTTGTTCGCTGAACTTCAAAAAATACTATCGTTCCATGCTATATCATCGTAACTGGGGAGTACGAATGAATGGCCTATATCGAACGCTCGATTTCAAGCTATCATTTTTACTGCCGGACGTGGAGCAGATCTTAAGGAAAAAGAGATATGAATCTGAAGAAGAATATCTCGTTATCCTGCGCATTTTATCTATGTATAACCGAAATTTGTTTTTGGCGCATTTCTATCATCCTTGCTATCCATTTAAGGAATTCCAATATAAAACACTTCTCTCCCATCTAGATGAAAGCTATATTGAGGAGCTTATTCTTTCATTTGACTCATTGCCATCTTATTTAAAAATCGCATTACTCGATTATTTGAGCTTTAATCCTAAAATGGATATTTCTTATTTGAAATTCTATGAAAGCCTTCTTTCAAATATAGAAAGCGAGATACGTATTCGTGCATTAAAAGCAATCGGCCATTTCGGCATAATTACATCTATCCGCTATTATCGGGAATTTGTTGATTCTCCTTATTGGGAAGAGCGCCTTATGCTGGCCAAGCTGCTCGTCCACGTGGAAGAAAAGGACGCAAAACCGCTGCTTGAAAAATTGGTGCAAGATGAATCGTGGTGGGTACGTAAACAGGCAGCCATTACATTAAATAGCCTGCGCTACGGGGTCGAAGTGCTACAACGTATTGCAGAGCAAAAAGAAGATCGCTATGCAGCAGAAATGGCAAGAGAGATCTTACAAGTGGGGTAATCATTATGGAACTAACAACCTTTTTTATTTGGATGCATAAATTTTTTGGCTACTTTATTATTTTCTATATGGTCCTAATTATCGGGATTTATTCTTCGATGCTCATCTTTGCCTATTTCTATATGAAAAAAGGACTCAGACTTGATAAAGTTACGGATAATGATAAAAGCCTAAAGATGATTTATTCAAAGCCTGTTTCTATTATCGTACCTGCCTATAACGAAGAGCTGGGAGTTGTAGATACAATCCACTCTTTGTTGACACTTGAATACCCTCAGTTCGAAATCATCATCGTTAATGATGGTTCAAAGGATAATACGCTGCAGACAGTCATTGAGCGTTTTGAAATGAAGGAAGTACATCGGACAGTTAAACGCGAGCTGCCGACCAAGGAAGTCCGTGGAATCTATGAATCAGACCTCCATCCAAACATCGTGCTAGTCGACAAGGTTAACGGAGGAAAGGCGGATGCATTGAATGTAGGGATCAATATCTCTCACTATCCTTATTTCTGTTCTATTGATGGTGACTCTATCCTTTCCAACACATCCTTGCTTCGGGTTATGCAGCCTATCATTTCCTCAAATGACGAGGTGATTGCAGCAGGCGGCAGCGTACGGATCGCTAATGGAGCAGATGTACAAATGGGAACGGTTGTTGATGCGGTTGTACCGAACAATCCATTTGTGATCATGCAGATCATCGACTATTTACGCGCCTTCTATATGGGGCGTATCGCCCTGAGTAAGTTCAACCTCGTTCTGATTATCTCCGGGGCCTTCAGTGTCTTCTCGAAAAGGTGGGTAATTAAGGCAGGCGGCTATTCCGTCAATACGATTGGAGAGGATATGGAGCTTGTCGTGAAACTCCACCGTTATATGTTGGAGAACAATCTCAAAAAAAGAATTGAATTTGTACCTGATCCCGTGTGCTGGACAGAGGCACCCGACAACATGCGCGACCTTCGTACCCAGCGCAGACGCTGGCATCAAGGCCTGCTAGGCAGCCTTATGATTCATAAAAAGATGATGTTTAATCCGAAATACAAGCAGATCGGCCTTATTTCATTCCCCTACTTTTGGTTAGTGGAATTTTTTGGACCCGTCATCGAACTGCTTGGCTACCTGTATATAATCATTTCCTTTATAATCGGAGAACTGTATCTGGACTCCGCTATCATACTAACTGCACTGTTTTTAGTTTACAGTTCGTTTTTATCTATGTTTGCCATTTTACTGGAGGCATGGAGTATCAACACATATCCCCGTATCCGGGACATTTTTAAGCTCATTGGGTTCTCACTAAGTGAGACATTTTGGTTCCGCCCCCTGACTATTTTCTTCAGGATTGAGGGGATCATTTATTATCTTCGTAAACGCGAAGATTGGGGGCAACTTCAGCGACGAGGTCTATCTAAAAAAGAAGAAGATTCAAAACAGGTCGTCTGAGATTGGAACTCAGGCGACCTGTTTTTACCTCATATTAACAAAACGGTTGAAACTTCACTTTATATAAGTGCATAATCCTTTTTTATTTTATCCAGCAAGACTTCGCATCCCTCTACACACAGGCTGTAGGTCTCTTCAAAGTCCCCAGTATACCAAGGATCGGGTACATCTTTTTTGTGTGGTGTGAGATCAAGAAAACGGAAGATTTTCGCATCGGTATGTGCCTGCAGCATCTCACGAGTGTTCTGGACATTGCTTTCATCCATACAAACAATGTAGTCGAAATCATCCAGATCACTGCTCTTCAGCTGACGTGCCTTCATTCCGCTTGTGGAGACTTTCATTGCTTTTAGTTTCTTCAGCGTACCGCTATGCGGCGGCTCGCCGATATGCCAAGAGCCTGTCCCTGCTGAATCAATTTTTATCTGCGCCGTTAAGCCGTGTTTTTCTACAAGGTCTCTCATAACTGCTTCTGCCATCGGGGATCGGCAAATATTCCCTAAGCAAACAAATAACACTCGAACCATCTCTTGCCCTCCATAATTCATACGAAAAAGAGGCTATTCAACTAAGACTGCCTCTTTTACTGCTTATTTAAATATCTGCTAAAAATTACTTCTATGATGACTACACCAAGATTTCACTATCCTCATAGCAAAGAAGGCATCTCAAAATAACTTTTCAGACGCCTCCTTTTTCACTATTTTTTGTTTTCCAGCTCGGCAAGCAGGCGTGTGAACTCCTGCTCCAGAATCTGTGAAGCCTCATCCCGTGCTTCCTTGCCGCCTTCTACTGTAAATGGCTTTCCGTAAACCAAGTATCCTTTTTGACGCTTCAATACACCGCCAATATCCTTTGGTCCAACATATGCAGCAGGCACAATTGGAGCCTTTGATAGTTGGGCAATTGTTACTGCGCCTTGCTTTAGGTCATTGCTTTCTGCACTGCGTGTACCACTTGGGAAAATTCCTACAATCTTGCCCTCTTTAATGAGTTGGCGCGGAATTTTGATAACACTTGGTCCCGGATTATCCCGGTCCACAGGAAACGCATTTAGCCGTGGAATCAGCCAGCCGAGGCCTTTCATATCGAACAATTGCTTTTTTGCCATGAAGTGAATTTCTCGCGGGTAAATGGATACCCCCAAATTTAAGATATCCACATATCCGTTATGTGTACAGGCAATAACAAATCCGCCTTCTGCCGGTACATTTTCAAGCCCATATACCTTCGCCTTTGATCCATTTATCGACAAGAACATTTTGATAATATTTGCTGCTAATTTATACACTGCTTATTTCCTACCTTATATATGTGATGCATTTATTTTACTAAAAGGTACTGCTATATTCTACTGTTGATTTCAAGTTAGAACATTTACCCTTTCATCAGCTATATTGTTTTGCTAATTCTTCAATTAGTTCAGGCAGCCAATCATCCAGCTTACTGAAAACAAAGCCTTCTTCTTCAGCTTTTTCCGTTGTCATATACCATGAATCTGGAACAGCATAAGGAGAACGGATTTCATCATTTCCCACTAAAGCAATTTTTGCATGCTTCCCTGTCGCTTTCTCTATGAGGTCCATGAGCTCCTTCAAGGAAATCTTTCCGCTCGCTGTTGCGTTATAGGGTCCTTCCGCTTCACTAAGCCCTGCCCACTTTAGGAAGCACCCCGCTTCTTCTGCTAATATGAAGGACATTTCCGCATCCATGTTCACAAACCCAATCGGCTTCTCCTTTGCCACTCGTTCCACGTGAAAATGAAGTCGCTCTGTATAATCATCCAGCCCTAGTACAATTGGGAAGCGTACTGCTATAACAGGGAACTGGGCGTATTTGAAAAATACTGCTTCTGCCTGGCGTTTTCCTTCTCCATAGGTGAAATCTTTCGTCTCTCCCATTAGGATGCCATATGTGTGAGGATCAAAATCGGCCTCTGTTTTTACCTTTCCATCAGCATCATAGGTGGAAAGCGTTGAAGTGAAAACAAGTTTTCCAATTTTACCGTTGAAAATATCACAAAATGCCTTTGCATCATTTGGTGAGTAGCAAATATTGTCATAGACAATATCATATGTCTGTCCCTCTACTGCTTTTGCAAAAGCTGCTTGATCGCCACGATCTACTGTAATATGCTTGACGCCGTCTCCAAATGGATTAACCAGCTGTCCACGGGTTACAATTGTTACCTCATGTCCTTCATCTAAAAGCTGCTCTACTAATTTACGGCCGAAAAAGCGAGTTCCACCGAGCACTAAAATCTTTTTCATTCTTATTCCCCCTTGTTAGCTTGAATACTTTAGTCTATATCGTTTTTATAAAAACTAGAGACTTCAATATAATTTCCCCTTTGCTTATTTCATGACAAATTACTAGGAGAATCTCTTTTTATTCACTTCTTCCGGTTAAAATCATGACATCAACTGTAATTTCAGTCAAAACAATCTCACTTTTCTTTTCAATATGCCATCCCATCGGAGTCATTGCCAGCAGCTTCGGTACAAGCTCCTGTGGCAGCTGCTTTGTATACGTAAGTCGCTCTACTTCTACATTGCTAAAGCTTTCTTGAAAACGTACGACTGTTTGTTCATTGGAGTAGCTTTCCTTTTCAGAATTAGCAAAAACCTGTTGACGCAGTTCTTTCAAATACCCTTCATGCGGCACTACCTTGATAACTTTTCCTTCTGGCTTTAACAGCCGCCTAAATTCATCATAATTGGCGGGCGACAAAATGTTAAAAATCGCATCGAAGCTTTCTTCGTGATAAGGGCTTTTTGCCAAATCTCCTACACACCAAATAAAGCCTGGATGGAATTTAGCGGCCGCTACAATCCCTTCCTTTGCGATATCAATTCCAACACCTATTGCACTGCTCTTTTTTGCTGCAATTCTTGCTAGATGAGATCCTTCCCCACAACCTGTATCCAACAAATGGGTACCAACCGCTAGTTCTGCCAGCCGGGTCTGCAGCTCATCATAAAGTCCACTCGAAATGATATCATGACGTGCCTCGAAGAGCTCCTTGGAGTACATCGATTGCACAGGCTTTGTTATAAAATTAATATACCCCTGTTTAGCAATGTCAAATGAATGTTTGCTGGTACAGACGACCGAGCCCTCGTTCCCTACACGCACATGCTGAGAACAAATAGGGCAAGCAAAAATGTGCTCATTCTCTTGCATATTTTGAATACATAACGCTCTTTTCGATAACATGATCTTTCCTCCAATACTACTATGTATCATAGCATGAAAGGGGTGCCCCGTATGTTTTCACGTACAGAGCCCCCTATTCATTCCAGATATTTTGCCTGTAGATCTGTTCGTATCTCTTCTGAAATGCCGAACTGATCATGAAGGAAATCCCCTTCCGATTCATAACGAGTATTGATCTCATCAAAAACAGCTTGCAAATACTTTTCATCAGCAGACATTACTTCGTGAAAAACAGTCAAATCAGCATCTGGATAAACTGCTTTCAATTTTTTCTCCATTTGGGCCACCATAGGTGTTAGCAAGCCATTCGTCAGTAAATAATCTTGGAGAATTGTTTCACGTGGCACTCCCAATGTGAGTAAAATTAGTGCACCGCCTACACCCGTACGATCCTTTCCAACTGCACAGTGATGAAGTAACCCTAGATTTGCTTCATCTTTTATTAGTTGCATCAGTCGTTGAAATGAGGGGTTGTTAAAAGGCATCTGTGCATAAAATTTTGTAAATAGATCAGTATCTATCTGACGATAGAAGTCAAAATTGAGTGATTCTATTTTTGCCGTCCCTGGCATTTTAAAAGGAGCAGCCCCCTTTGCAGGGACACGGATATTTTGAATTCCTTCCATCACAGGAGTCGGGCTGGCTTCTGCTTCATGATCATCCCGATAATCAAAAATTGTTTTAATACCTAGCTGTTTGAACTTCTCCTGGTCCTGCGCGGTCATCTTCGCCAAATTTGCCGAACGAAAAAAAAGATGCCGTTTCACTGACTTGCCGCTATGTGTTTTATAGCCTCCCATGTCCCGGAAGTTTAATACACCCTCTAGTAAAATGCTCTGTTCCGTATTATTTGACATATAACCGCCTCCATACTCTTTATCTTACAAATAAAATACTAGATAATTTCCTAGGGAATAATGTCGAATGCTTTTATACATACCTATATGTCTCCGTAAAAAACAGCGTGGTTTGGCTGTATGCTTGGGTACACTGAGGATGGTACAGTCATCTTTTCTCATATAACACGACGAGCCTAAGCAGCTTCTCTTTCCAAGCTCTGATCAAGATGGAATGAATCACACCTAGCGGATGCTTTATAAAGCAACTGATCTTTCCCTTGATCATTTCAGCCGGATTCCTACTAATAAGCAGTCCAGCCTGCATCTGCTGTAATCACTGTACCATTTACAAACGATGATTCGTCGGAAGCGAGGAAAAGAGCTATATGAGCAATATCTTCAGGTTCGCCATTCCTTGGATTAAAGGCAGCCCCAGCCATTACCTTATTCATTCCTTCCTGATTCGCTTTTTTAAAGGATGCCCCAATATTCGTATTTACTCCTCCGGGAGCAATCGCATTACAACGAATTCCTTTTTCTGCGTATTGAAAACCCGTATTTTTCGTCAATCCAACAACCGCATGCTTTGATGCTGTGTAGGCAGCTCCTGCCCGTGACCCGTAAAGCCCCCCGACAGAAGCAATATTAATAATAATCCCTGCTTCTTTGTCAAGGAAGATTGGCATTGCCTGCCTCATTGTTCGCATTGCCCCTGTCACATTAACAGCAAATACCTTCTCCCATAATTGATCTGTTACATCACCAACTGGTGCAAAATTATCCATTATTCCTGCATTGTTTACTAAAATATCTAACGTACCATACGTATTCAAGGCGGCCTTGACTAACCTATAGACGTCGCCTTCTTTGGATACATCCGCTTCCACTGCTGTCGCCGTACCGCCGAATACTGTAATATCAGCTACCGTGGCACCGGCACCTTCCAATGTCAAATCTGATACGACTACTTTTGCTCCTTCTTTAGCATACAGAATAGCAATAGCCTTCCCCATTCCCGAAGCAGCTCCTGTAACGACTGCCACCTTATCTTGAAGTTTCATACCCAAAACCTCCTTGAAAGTGTATTACTGTTACAGGATAACTATTCGACTCACACATACACTCTCCCTGCCTCAGTTGACAGAAACCTCTGGATTTTTCTTAATGAGAATGACGAATAGACTAGCCAATGCACAGAAGCCGCCCGCTAATACGAATGCCCAAGTATAAGAACCGAATACTGTATATATAACTCCACCTGTGTAAGCCGCTACACCTGCCCCAACCTGATGGGCAGCGACTATCCAACCGTACATCATCGCGCTTTTTTGAATGCCAAAGCGCTGACGTGTCAGCCCAATTGTCGGCGGGACTGTGGCAATCCAATCAAGGCCGTAAAAAATAGCGAAAATCATCAGCCACATGTAGGAACCCGATTCCAAGGCAAACGGCAGACAAACAAGTGACAAACCTCGTAAACTGTAGTACCAGAATAATAGCCAGCGATTATCAAAACGGTCTGACAACCAACCCGAAACGGTAGTACCAATTAAATCGAAAATACCCATAAAGGAAAGCATAGAAGCAGCGGTCAAGACAGGAATGCCAAAGCTAATACAGTAAGAAATGAAATGTGTTCCGATGAGCCCGCTCGTCGATAATCCGCAAATAAAAAAGCTGCCTGCAAGCAACCAAAACTCCTTTGCTTTTAATCCCTCTACCAGGGCAGCAATTGCTATCTTGAAAGGATTACCTGTAGACGGCACTGCTTCGGGGTCGAGCTCCTTTTGTCCATAAGGCGGCATATCGATATCCCGTGGAAAGCTGCGCATAAGCAGAGCAATCACAAGAAACATAAATATGCTGAGCACAAGAATCAGGAGTACAGCCACTTTCCATGAATATTTGTCAATTAGAATCGCTAAAACTGGCAATAATACGAGCTGCCCTGTAGCTGTAGCTGCCGTCAAAATACCGACTGCCAAGCCTCTTCTTTTTACAAACCAGCGATTAGCTACTTGGGTACTCAGCACCGTTAAAAATAGACCGGAGCCAAGACCAATCACCACACCCCAAATTATAATAAGCTGCCATTCACTTTTCATGATGAATGTAAGAGAAAGGCCTGCTGCGAGCAAAGCCATGGAGCCAAGCATCATCCGCTTCAATCCAAATTTCTCTACAAACGCTGCCATGAATGGTCCCGAAAATCCATATAAAAATAGACTAACAGCAAAGGCGAATGAAATAGATGGACGTCCCCATCCGAATTCATTTTCAAAAGGTTCGATAAATACACCCGAAGACGACCTTACGATACCTGCCACGATAATCGCCAAAAATGTTACAACTAACACAATCCAGCTATAATGAATTTTCCCCATAAACCTACCCCCAGTACAGCTATTTTACAAGAAAAGCCCCCTTCATTCACTGAATAATTTGAAAATAAATCGCTGATAGGATTCTTCCACTCAGGTATCAGATGCTTCCTTACAATCTAAAAAAGAGAGGGCATATATCCCCTCTCGCATTGTTTTCCTATTATGAAGTATGAGTTCCCAACAGGTATCAAAAGCCTTCCCGATAGGCAGTCTTAGCTTACGCGGTAAAGCTCGTATAACCAGTCAGTGCATGATAAACCTTATCAATTTCTTCTTTTGAAAGGACTTCGCCGCCAATTTGTTTTGTCCAATTTTTTAGTTCATTTACCTTCAGCACTTCGACATCCAATGATTGAATCTCAATTTTTTGAAATGAACAAGCATCTGAAAATAATGAAACAGACCCGCACATACCCTCACCTATATCCGGCAATAAATCTTGCAGTGCATAAATAATACGCTTATTTACCATGATTGGATTTGGAAATGTTTGCTGTTCCTTATTATGTTTCATTTCCACCCACTCGGGATGTGATTCACTGCCAGTAATCCATCCTTTTTTCGAGACCCCATCAATGATATAAACGCCCGATTCATGAACAAGGACTGCATCTACTGTATACATTTTGTTGTTTACAGGTACTTGAAGATCTATCAATATGCGATGCTCACCAGAGACGTAATCCAACTGCTTCATTACTTTATGTAAATATTTCTTCCTAGTATTTACAAGAACCTCAAAAAATGAATATCCGGTCAACCGGCTAAAGGCCGTATTATCATGTCTATACACAAGAACGCAGATTGCTATCACTAGTGCTGATAAAATAAGCACAATCCAAAGCGTCATTTCGCCCACTCCTAACCAAGTGTCTATCTTTTCTTCATCCTATTTTAGCAAATTTAGTAAAGATTGACTATGAACCAGAAGGCATGAAGTTTTATATTTTTGTCTAAAGGAATTAGCGAAGTGCCCATAAAATGTTCCTCTTGTTACTCTTTTACAGAAGCTTTTTTGATAAGAAGGCTAGGATTCCTGTTGCTGTTCTAATTGAAGAAGGCGTTGTTTCATTGATAGCCCCCCTCGGAAGCCAGTCAGCGAGCCATTTTTGCCTATGACGCGATGACATGGGATTGTCACCATAACAGGGTTGGCTCCAATTGCTGCTCCTACAGCTCGTACAGCTTTCGGTTTCTGAATGGTCTCTGCAATATCTCCATAACATCTAATTTCTCCGTAAGGAATATCCTGAAGCGCCCGCCAAACCTGCTGCTGAAAATCCGTTCCTTCCACATCAATTGGAAGATCTACCCTTTCAGACTTCCCATCCAAATATGCTCTAAACTCCTTTGCATATGTAGCAAGGCGCTCATCATTTCTCTCCACCTTCATTCCCTTTCTACGCTTTTCCACCCATTGCAATAATTCTTTCTCATCCTGATTTTCAGAACCGGTAAAACATAGCCCTTTCTCTGTAGCTGCAAGAATAAACGCCCAATCCCGATGCGTAAATAGCGTCCAGTAAATCATTCCGTTCCTCTTTTCCAAAAAATCCGGGCTGCCGTCAATTCGGCTCCCGGATTTTGATTAATTTTGCATTTCCACTGTTGGTCCCATCACTGGCGGCACTTTTAACCCTGCCTGACGTAGTAAGACCGTCATTTGCCCTCGATGATGCGTCTGATGTTCAACAAGCTTAAGAAGCAGCTTTCCTCGCTGCATCTGTCCGCCAAAGCTGTCCACCTCTTCTGTCATCTGGTCATCCGTCAGCTTCTCCGCTTCTTTCATATAAGCATTTACTACAGCTTCATACATTTCCACAATTTCTGCCATTTTCCCTGGGATAGGCATATCTGGACCCGGGGCTGGAATCTGCAGTCCTGCAAAATGACCAAAAGTACCTGCAACTCCAACTAAATGCCAAGCTAGCCACTCCAATGAGTTATGCCCTTCTACAATAGCCACGTTTTTTTTGTCTTCTGTGATTGCTTGCATAACGTGTAATGTTCCTTTTGCATTTACGTCCCAATCAGCTAAAAAATCCTCTGCTTTACGATACATTTTAAATGCTCCTTTTTATATATTTTTCAAGCATCCGCCAGATTTCTACCTTCTGCTCAAATGTTTTAATATTTCTTCCTGGTACAGGGCTTGTTGATGGCATTTTATAATATTCTCTCTCGGCGAGCAATTCAAAGCCAATTTTCTTTTGAAAAACGTCATATGCTTTAGTACCGTTAAAAAACACAGCTTCGATATAGGGAAAGCGTGCAAAAAGCTGCTCAAAATCATTAGGAATTTCATTTTTAATTTTACTGTCCAAACTACCAAGCCGCTCACAAGATTGTATAACATCCCATAGTCCAATTCCATGCTGCCTAACAAGATGCAGTCGCCCCTCATAACTTTCTGGTACAGAATGGTTCGTTATATTTCCAATTATTCGCCAAAAGTGGTTTCGCGGATGACCATAATATTGTTGCTTCTCAAGCGACTGTACTCCTGGCATTGATCCCACAATGAGCACGCGGGTATTGCTATCTACTACAGGTGGTAAAATGTTTTGAATCATATTATCACTCCTATATCAATTATAGGATGATTTTATAGAAAAAGCTCTATAAGCGTATTGCCTATAGAGCAGCTCTTTTATAATGGGCTCGTCTTCCTTATTCCCCATCTCGATTTTCCGTCATACTTCTGCCTCCCCGGAAACCTTGTCCTCCGGGACCTGCGCCAGGCATCATCCCATTACCGCCGCTATTTTCTGTAATGCCGTTTGTATCTAGATAAGTCATGATTTGATTAGGTAAAGTAACGGAGATGGCACCTTTTTCGTCCTTCATCATACTAGGCTCTACATAAAGACCATCCTTTATTTTTCCCTCTACGTTACCCCCGAAGCTTAATGTATAATCAGCCTCTTGCTCTAATTCTGCTGTACTGATCAAGATTGTCTGGAAATCTTTTTCCGGTGCGACAGAAGCGAGAATCTTTTCCTCGCCTAACGACAAGTTTACGGCTGTCCCAGCTGCCTGGGTGTTTGTAAAGTTCATCATTACTGCAGGTTGTGTTGATGTATCTGATATGCCCATTGCCATGCCGCTGCTGCCGGCCGCAATCAATATACCGCCTTCCACTGTAAAAGTTCCATCATAGTCGAGCGCGCCGTTCCCTGCATTTGTCGGTCCGTATACAACGACGGTTCCACCTGTCATCCGAATATCCGAATTAGAGTCCAGTCCATCTCCTTCAGCATTTACATATAAATAACCGCCTTCAATCAAAAGCAGACTTTCTTCCTCTAATGCAGCTGTTCTTTCTTCTTCTCTTACCGCATCCTGTCTTACAGCATCAGTCATACCGAATTCGGACGAACCGCCATTGATATTAATTCCATCATCTGCAGCTACAACGGAAATATCGCCATCCTTCACTGTAATATTAACGCCTTCGATTCCTTCATAGCTTTTATCAATTTTTATTATCCCGTCACTAATCAATACATCACGATCCGCATGAATACCATCATCCCCTGTCTGAATGGTTATAGCTCCGCGATGGATGACAACATTGCCATCACTATGTACAGCATCTTCATTAGCGTCAATCGTAAAGGTACCACCCTCGATCTGCACAAGATTTGCAGCCTTAATGCCTTTTGTACTTACTGCATCATCTGTTTTTCCCTTTATTGAAGAAATTTCAGACTGACTATTTTCTTCCGTGTTATTACCATTAACAGGAGGGGCCGCATTTTGTTCCTCCATTGGAGGCATTTGTGAAGAGGCAAAATCTCCTTGTTCTCCTGGCGGTGGCTGCTTCATCCATTGTTCTTCCTGCGGCATTCCTTCCTGTTCTATTCGATCAAGCATGGATTCCACATCCTCAAGGGTCATATCGTCAGGCAATACACTTTCATCAATACTCTCAAGTAATTCGTCTTTTGTGATGGCGCCTGATATATATTGCTCGATTTGTGATCGGTTCAGCCCATTCACCGGGCCTCCTTCAGGCATCTCACCCCCGCCGAATTCCTCATTTGCTGTAACCGTTTCAGGACTTCCTCCGCCTGCAGTAATTACATATTCTCCACCTAGCACTAGCACATCACGCTCTGATTGGATACCGTCTGAGCCCGCTGCAATGTTAATTGAGCCGCTTTGCAACACAACATGCCCCTTCTGTTCATTCTCAGCATTGGATGATTTCACTCCGTCACCACCCGCATCAATCGTTAACTCTGCATCGCGTATTGCTAATAAATCTCTTCCTACAATCCCATCGTCTTTTGCGTGAATTTCAATTTTACCGCCCGTTACGATCACATCATCACGTCCAGTAATCCCATCCTTATAATTAGCTTGGATGATAAGTTTCCCGGTTCCATTTATAGATAAATCATCTTTACTGAAAATAGCTGCCGATGATTCATCTTCTCCCTCTTCAAATATATATTCATCTGCATCCTCCAAGACATTTTCTGTTCCTTGCTCAATTGATACGACTGTTTGCTCGGATTGTTTCACGTGAATCACTGAACCAATAGAGGAAGAAATAGAAACACCATTCAATACGAGCCGAACAGTTCCTTTATCCTCAGCATCGATAACGATTTGCCCTTCATCGAGCGAGCCCTCTAGCACATAGGTGCCACTTGTGCGGATTTCAATTCTGCCTTCCTCTATTACTACACCGCCTGGGCCATCAGCCGTTGCAGAGTTCCCTTTTAGTTCTACCTTCGTAAAATTGCTGTTCTGCCAGTTGGTGTAAAAATCTGCTTCCGAATAAGTTACATAGCCTTCCACCAGTTCGTCTATCTCAGTACCGTTTTCTGTTTCATTGTTATTGCAGGCCGCCAATACAGCAGCACTTAAAATACACATGGCTGCAAATTTCACTTTCTCCATAAATATCCTCCTATTGATAAAGGAGACCTGTAGTCAGATCTCCCATACTTCCTGATTATGCAGTAAAATTTCCATCGTAGCTTAACATCACGGAAGAGGACACCCCTGCAACTTTTGAAATTGCCGATACGAGCTGGGCATCATTGTTCCTCATGCGCACCTCATAAGTGACTTCCGTTTCCTCATCATGAAGGATCGTTTTAGACTTCAACATATACTTTTGGCTGCTGTCGGAAAGAATTTTTTCAATTTCCTTATTGGTCACTTCTTCACCAAACTTGACGATAAGCAAATAGGGATTCTCTACAATAATTTTGTTTTGGAAGAGAATAATAACAATACCGATAATCAGTGAACCTGTAACAACAAGCGGAATGAAGCCCGCTCCGCAAAGAATTCCAACAGCAACTGACCAAAATAGAAAAATTAAATCCATCGGATCTTTGATCGGTGTCCGGAAACGAACAATCGATAGTGCCCCGACCATACCAAGCGACAACAGTACATTCTGACTAATCCCCATAATGACAAGCGCTGTCGTCAACGTCATGACCATAAGGGAGATATTAAATGAATGTGAATAAATAACCCCATTGAATGTTTTTTTATAAACATAATAAATAAATAATCCGAGAAAGAATGCGGCAACCATTCCAATTAATGAATCTGTTAAAGAAAATGATGATGTCTTCTCTAGAAAACTTGATTTGAAAATATCATCAAAAGTTGTGGCAGTTAATAAAGATAACATGACTATTCCTCCTAATTTATCCGTACATACGGCTTAATTGATATTTTGAATATGCTTCTTGCTTTACATTAATCCCCTGCAGCATCATTTTTATAATGTCCGGCAGGTATTCATCATATTTCACTTCCAAAATGACTTCGCTCGGCTCTAATACATCGACCATTGGCAAGGCTGCATTGAACATATCTGTATTCCTTAGGCTTGATTTCACCTTACTGTCGAACGTAATCCGCACATTACCGTAAAGATAGATATAAGCTTCCCGCTCGTAGTCGACAACCGTCATCGGCTTTAATCCCTTGTATTTCATTTCACGGAATAAATCCTGCAGCAATGTCCTTTCGTCATTTTCCATCCAGTCGATCTCTCCAGTTCGCATGCTTTCAAATTCCTGCTCCGTCAACCTGCATTTCGCTTTAAAGGTCAAATTATTGCGTTTTGACTTTCTCTCCAAATTAATGGTTGCGAAGCTTTTTCCATAACTGCGGACACGGTATTTATCGCGATTTAAAAAACCTTCCTTTTTCTCATTCATCACCTTGTTATCGAAATTGTCAAAGTAACATGAACGGATTAAATAATGTCCAGTTGGTCCTGTATGTGGATCAGATCTCATCACATAACGTAATTTATTACGCAGCATTATATAATCCATATACGTAATGCCAAATTTCATTTCCTTTCTACCTTTCGGATTAAATGATGTATGAATCGGCATTTCCCTTCCTCCTTCATCCTTCTTTTCACTAGTCATACAACAATGGATATCTCACTGATAATCGGTACTTTACGCCCTGAATGTGTCAAACATAAGTTCAAGTAATTTTTATGTGAAATTTTTTTAATGTCAGAGTAAAGGTGTAAAAGTATCCCTTTTACCTCGATTATGACGATATCTTGATAAGATAATGTGGAAGGCAACAGTTATTTATCAAATAATGTGAAAGGTTTTTTCGTGTTGAAGAATTCGGAAACATTGTTGCAGAAGACTACAGATCGCAAAAGCAGGGTAACTTCCTTATCTCGAAATTTATTTACAAAAAATAAAAAGCACGTAGCAGTCACCTTTTCTGGTGCCGATACGCGCTTTTGAAACTCATTATTTACATCTTGTTCTATAGCTGCTATTTATTTTTGTGAAACTTTCGCCCCGCTAAATGTAGCCATTTCCTTTACCATCACATTCGCTGCCTTAATAATTGGGTAAGAAACAGCAGCGCCTGTCCCTTCCCCGAGCCGTAGATCCAGCTGTACAAGCGGTTGCTTATGCAGATAGTCAGCGATAATTTTATGTCCAGGCTCTACAGAGCTATGAGATAAAATCATATAATCTACACTTCCTGGGGCAAGTAAATCTGCCATACAGGCTGCGACTGTACAAATGAATCCATCCAATAAAATAGGAATTCGCATTTCTGCTGCTCCGACCATTGCGCCAGCCATCCCCGCCATATCAAGGCCACCGACTTTTGATAATAAATCGATTGCATCATTTTTTTGAGGCTTATGAAAAGCCAGCGCCTCACGGCAAACTTCAATTTTTCTGATTAATTGCTGATCATCAATGCCCGATCCACGTCCGACAACCGCTTCTGGATCGATGTCAAGGATAGCTGCTGAAATAGCACTACTCGCAGTCGTATTTCCAATCCCCAGTTCTCCGAGAATTAGACAGCCAGCTCCTTCTTTGATTGCCTGCTTGGCCGCGTCGTAGCCAACTTTAATTGCCAGCCATGCCTCTTCTTCTGTCATTGCACGCTCTTTCAAAAAGTTAGCCGTTCCTTTTTCACGGATTTTCTTATTGATTACTTTGTTATGCGGCACAGGGCGCATGATGCCTAAATCATAGACGCTCAATGGAGCACCAATCATTTTACTAAATATACTGATTCCGGCTCCCCCCTCTGCCATATTCATAGCCATTTCATAAGTTACTTCCTGGGGCGAAGCAGAGACATTTTCCTCTACAATTCCATGGTCAGCACAAAAAACGAGTGAAGCTGGCTGAATATCAGGCTGAACGTTTCCTGTCATGCCAGCAAGATGAATCGCCAGTTCCTCCAGCCTGCCTAAGCTCCCTGGCGGTTTTGTTAAAGAATCAATATACTCCCTTGCTTCAGCCATTTTTTCATGATGAAGCGGTGGAACAGAGAAAGTTAACATCTTGTGTAAGCTCCTTTTAAAGACAAAATTTTCAATAAATATAACACAAAAATAGCTAATTATTTATTACCTGCAGCGAATTATTTAAATTTTACCCACAGACTAGCAAATATTTGCGTGATTTTTGAACAAAGTGTGATTTTTTTCACATCCAAAATTCCCCTGTGCTTTTATAATGTTGGTAATATGAAAGGAGCGATTTTATGTTAAAACCAACTTACGTTATTGTCTCTTGCTTAGGGATTTTAATTGCTGTGGGAATTGGTGTACTAATTAATCAGTCTCTTATTCAAGTATAACTGTTAAATACTCAACAGGGTTGGCGGCGCTACAGCCTGCCATCCTTTTTTTTCTTCCGGCCAGATTTTATGATATACCAAATAATTGGTGGAATAAATGGAATGCATGAAATAATAGGAATTGAAATAGCCATGTTCTGTTCAATGATAGGGATTTGTCCTAAAAGCAGCCCTGCACCGAGCCATAAAGTTACCCACACAATCCCGCCAAGGCCATTAAACGTTAAAAATGCACGAAAGGAGTATCGGGTATACCCCGTCACACAAGGAATCATTGTTCTCATCAGTGGAATGAAGCGAGAAAATAAAATCGCCTTTTCTCCATATTGTTTTAAAAAATCATTTGCCGATTGCATTGTGTTTTTTGAAAGGATCCACCATCTACCCGTCATTTTACGACCAATACGGCCGATACAATAGTTTTGTACATCCCCTAAAACTGTTGCTGTAAACAGAAGCACCAGCAAAAACCAGCCATTCAATTCCCCTATCGCCACGAGTGCTCCACTAACAAATACGGTAGCATCTCCTGGCAGGAATGTCAGAACGATAAACGCAGTCTTACAATAAATTAACAGGAATAAAAGTATATAAACCAGGTAACCGTAATCTGATAAAAAATGATGAATGGCTACGTCTATCTGCTTCATCTCAAGTAAAAATGCGTGCATTCTCTCACCTCATTTCTGCTATTGTTGCATTTTTTATCCTTATTCCTCTGCAATTTCTTTACAGTTGCATTACATATCCCTAACCACGTTTCTAAAGAAAGAAGAGCGGGAAAGAAAGTACCAATACAAGTTAGAAGGAGTGAAAAAGATGGACAAACATTACCGAATTGAAGTAACGAATGGCCACGAAGATTTCTTCTATAAATTAGAAACACTTAAATCAGAAGGTTTTTCTGAACATGAGATTCACATTTTTTCTAAAGATATAGATAACTATGAAAACATTAAATTGGATTCTGATATTCACACCCATGAAGCGGGAAACTGGATGGATAAGTTTAAAGCATTCTTTACAGGCGAAGACGCTGAATCAGAAACATTGCGCCAGATTGATTTAACAGAAGCAGAAATTTCCTACTTAAGCAATGAGCTCTCACAAGGTGCAACTGTTATTTATGCCCGAAAAGAAACACCCGAAGGTTTCATCCTAGATACTCCAGCAGAGCAGCAATCAGTATATGAATTAAAACAGCAGGCAGATCAAGAGGCCCGTAGTCATCTGGATGATCTAGATGTGATGCGACGCCGCATGTAGAAACAGGGCGCGGTATCCCCTTACATAAGGGAACCGCGTCCTTTCTCTTTATATAAACTGCAATCAATATATAATTCTCGCCGGTCGACTTACTTCTTCTATCTTCTAATACCCTTACTATTACCTTATGCGGCTGTTTCCGACTAATCACTGACTCTTCCCTATCATTTCAGTATTCCTTTATTTTCTTTGCAATTTGTCAATCAGCCAAATGGGCAATTGTTCCAGCTCTTGAAAAATGAGTACAATAAAAGAAAAATCGAGGTGTCTATGCAATGTTCAAATCCTTATTTAAACGCAAAGATAAACCCCTTAAAAACCATGTGGAGTTTTGTATTTCAAACCTTTCATTTGGCAGTGCCGATGCTTATGATGAATTGACCGGTAGAGAAGATGTCATTATTGAGGAAGCAGGCTGTACTTCTCATTGTGAAACTTGTGATTCCTGTCTTTTTGCCATTGTAAATAGCGAGATCGTAAAAGCTGACACTTCAGAAGAATTACTACAAATGATTGAGGAGAAAATGAAGGAAAATATATTAGTCGGATAAAACAACGCGATATTTATTTGAAATAGGATTTTCATAAAAAGTTAAGAGAGATAGAACGTCTGAACATATACTACAGACCGTCCATTCCCGTTGAAAAATGGTCTTTTCTCTACCCTTTCTTTCCTTCAATTTTCACACTATTGACTTATGCTCTAAGAATGTTACAATAGCTATATACTTTCGCGAGTTGAAGCGATGAAGTAAATTTATTTTTCATCTAGGAGCCGTCATATGTTTTCTATTGAAGCAAAAATACGTCCCTCTTTTTTAGAGGCGCTTTTAATTGTAGCATTCGTTATACTTTCAATCTCAATTTCTATCGGTAAGTTTGGAGCTACCCCGCATATTCCTATTCTGTGCTCCATCTTCTTTTTACTTTTTTATGGGTTACTAAAACGAGTACCCTTTAAAAAACTAGAAGAGAGCATGCTTTCCGGCGCCCAGGCGGGAATCGGAGCTATCTATATCTTCCTGCTGATCGGTATATTGATTAGCAGCTGGATTGTAGGCGGTACGATTCCAACTCTGTTATATATAGGCCTTTCGATTGTTAGTGCAAGCTTTTTTTACACGATCGTATTTGTCACTACGGCAATTATCGGTACGGCCATTGGCAGCTCACTAACCACTGTCGCTACGCTCGGTCTAGCATTTATCAGCATTGCCGGAGCAATTGATGCTTCTCTTGCCCTGACAGCAGGGGCCATTGTTTCAGGTGCCTTTTTCGGTGATAAAATGTCGCCCCTTTCGGATACGACAAATTTGGCTGCGAGCATTGTAGGCATCGATTTATTTGAGCATATAAAAAATATGAGCTGGACGACGATTCCTGCCTTTTTAATTAGTGCAATTCTGTACACCGTACTGTCTCCATCTATTCAAACATTGGAGACAGACGTCATTACCTCTTATAAGGAAATGTTAGTAGAATTAAATCTCGTCCATTGGTATGCCATCATCCCGCTTATTGTTTTGATTGTATGTACATTGTTTAAAATCCCTGCTTTTCTCACGCTGACGATTAGTTCCATTGCAGCTCTTGCTCTCTCGATGCTGCATATATCGCTAACGCTCCCGGAGTACTTCTCCATTTTGTATGATGGCTATGTAGCAAAAACGGGTGTAGAAGTGATCGATTCCTTATTAACACGCGGCGGTATTAGCAGTATGTTCTTTACCATCATGCTTGTCTTATTGAGCCTGAGTATGGGTGGTCTGTTATTTGCCCTCGGCATCATCCAGACGCTTTTAGCAAAAGTAGAAGAATTGCTGGCATCGATTGGTGCATTAATTACTGGAACTGCTTTTACAGCAATCGGTATCAATATCCTTGTTGGTGAGCAATATTTATCAATTTTGTTGACAGGCGAAGCCTTCAAATCCAAATACGATGAAATGGGACTACAGCCAAAAAGCCTGAGCCGTGTTATGGAAGATGCTGGCACTGTTATTAACCCACTTGTTCCATGGAGTGTCTGCGGTCTATTTATCGCTTCGATGCTTGAAGTGCCTGTTATAGACTATTTACCATTTGCCTTCTTCTGTCTCTTGAGTCCAATTCTGACAATCCTATTCGGCTGGTTAAACCTGACCATCGCTAAAAAAATATAATGAATAGAGAAACCTAAAACAGGTTTCTCTTTTTATTTCTCCCAAAATACCCACTCATCTTAAATTAAGCAGCCGCACATGCGGAGAAACTCCTTTTACTAGTGATTGCTGCATTTTATAACCTCATGTAATGAAACCCTGAATTTTAAAATAGCCTTTGAAAAGATAAGGTGTATCAGAGTCGTTCATTTTATGTACAAAAAATAATCTTTGTTCATCCATGATTTTCGGAAAAATGGGCAATTTAAAGGGAAGGCTTATTTGCCTGAAAAATAAAGGAGGTGTGAACAATGGGATCACTTTATAGAACAGCTTTAGTCATTGCGATTATTGGTGCAATCAACTGGGGACTTATCGGTTTTTTCCAATTTGATTTAGTTGCCACATTATTTGGAGGAACAGACTCTGTTCTTTCCCGTATTATCTATGCAATCGTAGGGATTGCCGGGCTCGTCTGTATTCCTCTGCTAACGAAACCTTTAGTGGAAGCCGAAGCTTCTAGTGCCGCTACGAATTCTAATGCCACATACAGAAATCCTAGCTATCAGACAGAGGTTGCTGAGGAGGAAGACTTTTCGAACGCAGATACGTTCAACTCAGATCCAAATTACAGTAGTACTAACAACTCAGCCTACAAACAAACCGATAACTCAAAGAAGTCTGAGCGTTAGTAAACAGAAATTGGCGGTCTGTAAAGGCCGCCAATTTTCATTTCATATAAAGCTCCCAGCCAGACCTTTACAATGAAAATATCCATACAATATGAAGACATAATATCCCGGCATAGAGACCGGATACACCGGCTAATAAAAACGTATATAATTTCCTGAAAGCTGCTCCGCTCTTTTTCAAAATGTGGAGGGAAACATAGAGGATAAGTGCTGACAGCCCTATTTTCGCTAATAAAAATAGCGATGGACTATT
The DNA here is from genome assembly GCA_031181585.1 of Lysinibacillus sp. Taxonomy (GTDB): domain Bacteria; phylum Bacillota; class Bacilli; order Bacillales_A; family Planococcaceae; genus Lysinibacillus_B. The sequence continues at coordinate 8,410 of JAPSKP010000014.1, read as the reverse complement.
CCTCCATAAAAAATCCATTATCGGGTTCGCTTCTATAATCAGCGCATTTTTCAAACCATAGTGGGTAGCCAAACCATCAAAGACATTTAATACTGCAATTATACAACTTAAGCCAATCAGTTTGATATCTCATCACCCTGCTATCGAAATATTGCTTAACTTTCGTTAAGCTGACATCCTCCACCATGAAAAGTCCTCTTCCTGCTAATAAAAGACAACCGATCATATAAAAAGAAGCACAAGAACATAATAACTATTACGATTTATCTTTCTTCATTATATAAAGTCCCTTCATTTATTATTCTTTCCTTCATTTCCCGTGAACATTCCTGAAAATAGTTTGTAAGTAAAACTTCTTTTTCGTATACGACACAGCATATTTTTCTGTCGCTTTAGCTATATCTAGGTAAAAGATATTCGAGCATGAGTGTCTCTGCGAAAGATGCTGCCTTTATCTTTCATGTTCCCGGGCTGCGATTTATTAGTTTTTTATATACAATTCAAAAACCGATACTAAACAAATTTTAGCATCGGCTTGGATGGAAACTATTTATTATTCAATGATATAAAATGCTATGGTTTGCTCTTCCATTAAGGCTGTCCCTTATTGAATTCTTCACAAACAGGCATTGGCTTATAGACAATGACCGTTGATCATATAAATAAAAAACAAGGATAAAAATTTCCCTCCAGCCAATTCTCAAATTGCTTGTCAGAGGGAAGCGTGCGATTCCTTTTCATTCATGATTTGTTCCCACATTTCTTTAACACCATGGGCAGCATGATTCTCTGCAAGATATACATGTGGAAGATGCTGCATAGCACGAATGCTTTCACATGCATTCCCTACACCAATCGCCGGATAACCTAAATTGAATAAACTCAAATCATTCTCTGAATCACCTGAGACAATAACAGTAGAGGTGTGCTTACACGTATCTAGTATATATTGCAAAGCTCTTCCCTTATCTACTTCTGCTGGGAGAATATCTAAATCCCGTCCGCCGCTGTAGATCATGTTTATACTCAGCTTGTTTGCTTCAATAGCATTCTTTAGCTTTTCCGCCTGCTCAGCCGTTGCAAAATAAGCAAGGCGCCATTTTGTCGGCAAATCCTGAGATGCCAAGCCCAGTTCTGATGCCATCTTTTGAACCTTATCAAAATCAGCCAATTGAAGCTGGCCGGCCCAATCTTGATCCAGTTCTAGTTCAGCTCCAACATAGATAGAGGCGCCAACATCACAAACGAGCACATCCGGCATTGGTAGACCTTCTTCCTCAATCAGCTGTTTAGCAGAATGATAGTGGCGGCCTGTGATATAGATTAATGAAGGTGTATTATCTCGGAAATACTCCCATAAATCCTGATGCGGCACATCTGCACTGACGATCGTATTATCCAGATCAGTCGCCAAGACATATGGTTTAAGGGGTTGATACATAAGAGCCTGCTCCTTTATATAGCTTATTCACTTTAGAGGCAATTTTCGCCCAGTTGAATTCATTTTTAGCATGTTCTTTTGCCTGTCTTCTCATATTGGCAAGCTGGCTGCGTTTTGTCAGGAAGTATGCCATTCCTTCACTCAGTTTTTTCGCATGTGATTTTGGAATGTGTAACCCTGTCACACCAGGTTTCACGACGTCTTTCAAACCGCCGACTTCACTGGCAATGACCGGACAGCCACAAGCTTGTGCCTCCGCTGCCACCATCCCAAATGATTCATAATGGGAAGGCATAATTGTCGCGATCGCATTGGCATACAATACTTTTAATTCCTTTTCCTTTTTTGGTCCCAGGAAATAAACCCGGTCTTCTATGCCTTCTAATGCTGCTAGCAGTTTTGGATCTTTTGGTCGAAGATTCTGCAGATCAACAGTTTCTGAACAGCCGCCTGCAATAAGAAGCTTTACATTTTCTTGAACGTCGTGTGTTGTGAGAAGCTGACGGAAGGCTGCTAATAAGTCAAAGATTCCTTTTGAAGCTTCAAGACGTCCAGCATAGAAATAATAAGGGAATTTAATAGTACTAGTTGTAAGCGGAGGGGTCAGATAAGTTGGTGAAACCCCAATTGGTACAACAGATATATCGCTCACATTTTTTGTGAATTTAGCAATCAGCGCCTTCTCTGTTGGAGTAGTAGCTAATATAACATCTGCATCTTGCATAATACGCTCTTCATAATGCTTACGTTTTGGATCAATTTTTCCTGTACCCTGCTCCTTGGCGATTGCCAATGAGTGGTTTGTATGAACCCAGTAGATACCATGATCTTTCTGAATCATTAAACCGAGTACACCAGATAACCAATAATGAGTGTGGATGACGTCATAAGATTCAAGGTCCATCTTCTCTTTTATTTCTGCATAGAAGGCTGGTAGTATGCTAAACATCTCATCCTTCTCTACAAAACCTGGTCGTCCGGCATTGAAGCGGTACACTTTGCCGTGTTCGCCTAGTGGTTCGATTGCTGGCGCCTCTTGATTACACCAGTGGGTAATAACATCGACTGTATAACCAAGTTTATCTAAAGATAGGGCTAAATGTTTTACATAATTATTTTGACCGCCTGCCTGCTTGCTTCCGAGCGGCATAAGGGGATCGCCATGGTCTGAAATGAATAGTATTCTTTGTTTCATTATGTCCGCATCCTTTCTCATCCTTTTTAGGGTGGAAGACCTATAAGCATTAATTACTTATAGGCCTCATACAGTCACTTGGCTTATGGCATATCAAGATCGTGGTGAAGGGAAGTTGGAGGAACAGCCGGCTTTGGTACTTGTCCCATTGGTTCCGGATTATCTAGGAATACGAATTCCCCTGTTCCATCCGGTGCCATTCCTTCTGCCCAAAGACCGTTTTTCGCTCCCGTTCCTTCTTCTAAATTGTAAAATTCATATGCATGCGGCTGTGCTTCCAGTTCATCTTCAGGCTTGAAGCTTGCTGGTACCACAACGCCGTTTTTCTCTTCCAGCTCTTTGATTGCCGCCATCCATTGATATTGGTGATAACGGTCACGAGCTAACATTTTTCGGAATACTTTTCGTACTCCTTCATCTGATGTCATATGATAAAGTCTCGCCACTTGTAATCGGCCTTGAGACTCTGCGTTTAAGTTTGCACGGAAGTCGGCAAGCAAGTTCCCGCTCGCGATAATATAGCCGGCATTCCACGGTACCCCGTTAGAGTCTTTTGGTGTGGCGCCCAAACCACTTACGATTAAGTGTTGTGGATTGACACCTCCCATGATTGCTGCCATTGTTGGATTTTTCGCCGCTTCTTCTTGAGCACTTGGCGTTGCTCCATCTAATAATTGAGAAATTAAGGAACAAAGCATTTCCACATGTCCGATTTCTTCTGTGCCGATTGCCATCAGCATATCTTTGTATTTTTCTTCTCCGCGGCAATTCCAGCCTTGAAACAGGTACTGCATCATTACACTCATTTCGCCGAATTGTCCGCCTAGTACTTCTTGAATTTGTCTAGCCAGCATTGGGTCTGGTCGTTCTACTTTTACTTCAAACTGTAATCCTTTACGGTGCTCAAACATGCATTCATTCCTCCTCAAGGTTTTATTGAATCAATACTTCTGTTCCCTAGCGATTTTCAAAATAAACGGAAATCTTCTAAAAAAGGACTAAACAACTAGGAAAAAAGAATGTGAATTCCTTGTAGAGTTTATGAATAACAAATTGCTTTTGATTTATCTTGAATAATTGAAAGGACTTTTATCCCATCCTCAATTATCGTCTCTTCTTTCCATAAAATAATCGCAAAATAAATATCTTTGAGGGGTAAATACCATGTGATATGATATGTGTAATTTAATGGCATGTTTTGAATATGTAGGTTTGTTGATGTTTAACTTCTAATTGGTAAATAAGCGAAGGCTGTTGTCCACGTTAGAAGCAAAAGGCTTTCCGCTTCTAAAAAAGAAATGTAGGATTTTACTAATTTAACGTTTAGATGCTGCATAAAGCATCTAGATTCATTTTAAAACTTGGGATATTATGTATATTAATTAACAATAGAAGAACTTTATAAAATGGAGGAATTTACATGCAAAACCGCTTATATCTTATCTCTTGGTTTGCCCTCATTGTATCGGTAAGCTTTTTCGTAGTGGGTGTACTCAACTCTGACTGGGTACGTATGGAGAAAGGGTATTATATAATGGTTATTCTATGGGCTGGGTTTTCTATCTTTTTTGCGATTAAATTTTCTTTTGACCGCGAAGATGGTAAACAGACTGGCTCAGCTTATATAATCGGGGGATGGACTTCTTCCTTGCTGGCAATCGGCTGGGGGATGGTATCCGTCTACAATACAACATGGGAGCTGTATTTAAAAGGCTACTTCTGGGGCATGACATTGTTTATTTGCTTCGTAATTTATGTATTGTCTATTGAATATCGGAAACGTGAAGGCGATCAAATGGAACGTACCTCTACTGAATCCGTTTCATCAGACTCGCTTATTCATAAAACAGAGGAGTAAAATGGGTTAATAACACTCTCTAACCATATTTGCCATTATAATTATCGAAAAAATAATTCTTTTCTACCACCAATTCCTTTCTTCCTATTATTTTTATGATTTAATAAAGATAATAGTATATGAAGGGAATTTTTTTATGCAACGTTTACTCATTATTTTTGTTCTATCATGTTTGTCTATCTTTGCCTTAGGTACAGCGGATACAATGGCAAATACGGCTGACAGTACACCTCCTGATATCCTCTCTATTCAAATTGATAAAGCGGTCATAGCTCCTGGCGAGAAAGTGACCGTCTCTGTAAAAGTAAAGGACGATTCCACGCTGGAATGGGTGTATGTAAAAATAAAGCCAAAATACCGTTCAATTTCCAGCACAAGCATTCAGTTGAAATACGATGCTGCATCGGAAACCTATATCGGAACCTATACCATTCCAGCAGCAGCTTTCAATGAACAGTGGTACGTCTCCTATATCAATGCTCGTGACATACATGGCAATGTCAGTTATTTAGCAGATAACGAACTATCGCTAAACAACTGGTCTTCAACTGTTTCTTTCACTATTTTCGATGGAAACGATATTGTTCCCCCTACTTTCCAAAAGAAGGGCACGCTGAAATTAAATGTAACCGGTCCATTCAATTTTACCCAAAATTTGGTAATATACGACGATGTAGATTCGAACGTGTCTACATCAGTAAAGGTGAAACACGATATCCCATCAAATATACCTGGCACTTATACGGTCCACTATGAAGCCTCCGATACAAATGGCAATATAGCTCGCTTCAGTCAGGAAGTAATACTTACCGATTTAGAAGCTCCAAAATTCCAGAATATCCGGAACAGAACTGTCTATGCCGGCGGTAAAGTAAATCTCCTCGAGGGAATAAAGGCAATTGATAATGTAGATGGCGATATTACTTCTTCTATCCGTATCCTCTCTTTTGTTGACACTTCGAAGCCGGGGGAGCACCCAATTACATACCGGGTATCGGATAAAGCCGGAAATACGATTTCAAGCTTCGCCGTCATTACAGTCGCTGCGAAGAGCAAAGTCACAATTGAAGGTGCTGATGATAAGCTTGTATTAATCGGCAGGTCATTTGATCCTTTAGAAGGTATTAAAGCAACGGACGAATTGAATAATGACTTGACAGGAGAATTAAACGTAACAAGCACAGTTAATTTAACCCAAGCAGGTCTATATTCCGTTTCTTATTCTTACGAGAAGGAAGGATATGAAACAAAAACAGTCTATCGGCAAGTTACGGTTGCTCCATACAGTGCCCCCCGCATTACAGGACTAAAGGATATGCACCTATTTGAGGGGGAGGCTATCAAACTCCCTAGAACAGCCAAAGCCTACAATATCATGGGAATGGAGATAGACGAAATTAGCACTTCTATCGACCGGGAAATGACTTCGCCAGGTAACTATTGGGTGACTTATTCTGTGATGGACCATTTCGGATTCAGTTATGCAGAAACAAGGAATCTAAAGGTACTTGCAAAAATGAACTCGTTTATCGATGTACCAGTTGCCCATCCATACTTCAAGGAAATTCAGATTATGAAGGAAATGGGAATTATTAATGGATATCCCGACCAAACATTTAAGCCGGGTGCCTCTATTTCACGAAAACATGTTGCATCTCTGATTTACCGCAGCGGTATTTCTCTGGAGCCGATTCGTGAAAAAACAGTCTTTACAGATGTACCAGAATCCCACACCTATTACACGGAAATTATGGCTTTGTATCAGGCAGGTATTGTTGACGGTACTAATGGCAAATTCAACCCTGAAAATCCGTTAACACGTGCCCAATTGGCAAAAATTCTTGTCAATGCCTTCCATCTCGAACGAGATCCATCTCATTTGTTAAGCTTCACAGATACAAATAACCACTGGGCAAGCGACTATATCAATATTTTATCATCAAACCAAATCACCACTGGTTCAATGGGTAAATTTAATCCAAATCAACAAGTATCTCGTATGCACTATGCTACATTCATGTACCGGATCGTTCAATAAATAAAAAGGATAGATGAAACACGAACTAAATCGGTGTTTCATCTATCCTTTTTGTCTTCTGGAGAGCTGAAAAATTCCTCAATCTCCTTCATCATCTGTTCCTTGTGCTCTGCAAACTGCCGAAAGCGGTGTCCATTTCCTCCTGAAGGATGAGGGAACCCCCGCAGTAATCGATGACCAGGTATCAGCCCTTCTAGCAGCAAATCCTCGATTACCGCTTGTACATTTACACCTAGAGGGACAATGAGCGTTTCCTTAATCCCTTCAATGTTCCCTGGGAAATATTCCTCCGCATATTTCTTAAGCAGCGGTGTTTTCAGGATTTTCGGTGTACTTCCGTTGTAATTTCGACCTTTATAAAATACAGCATGAGGCAGAATAGAGGTACTGTGTAATAAATGATGGCATGTCCCAAAAAGCTGACCGCATGTCTCAATACCAAGTTGTTCAGCCAATTTCAGTTCATCTAGCATAGCTACCAGATTTTTTCTCATTGTACCGTGGAAGCTTGATTCTCTTTTTACCGTTCTTAAAATTTCCTCATCTGTTCCTGCAGCCGTTATGGCTGTAGAATACGCCCTTTTCATTTGATGAAGTCCCGGCGTAATACCGGCAATAATAATTTTTGCCTGGGGGTTTATATATTCAAACGGTGTATAGTAAACTTGCAGCTCCTTTTCCCTATCCTCTTCCAATAAAAAAAGATCAGTAAGTAGTATCTCATCCGTATAGGTAATTGGCAGCGCCTTAATATATTTTTTAAAATACGGAAACATTGCTTGGCGGACCATGGCCATAATATCACCTCTTCAAATAATTTTCCCCGTCTCACACCTTCTTCAACCCTTCGGCTAATTATCCCTGAATTATTTTCCTTTGATTCAGATCAGCTGAAGGCAAAAAGACAGCTATAATTTATTTGCATGAAAGATAAAATAACAGCTAAAAGACAGTAACTGCTTGCTATTAATCTTCAAAATCTCTCTGCATTTGAGGATTTTTAAGCACTTCCGTATCAATATTGGCTGCTATAAGTTTCTTTTCCCCTTCCGCCTCAACCTGCTTTCGAAGCTCATCTAACGCCGGATCGAAGTCTGTATACTGTCCCAGCATAAATACCATCTGGTGTTCAATTGGCAGCCATGTCCGGATATCTGATTCATTTTGTTGAATCTGCGCTTCCAGCTTATCGAGTGCAGTTGCTACCTTTGCTTCATATGTTTCTTTGCGCTCAAATTCCAGCCATATATTATAAAACGCCTTGCCGCTCTCGCCTCCAATCAAATCACGAATTTGTTCAATTGCCCTCATTTCATTTTGAAGCTTCAGCGCTCTTGCCTCTTCATTATCCATCGTATAGAAAAGTGGAATATCCTTGGCATGTGCCTCTACTAAATCATGGGTGATGATCATTTTCAACAAATGTTCCATATTAACTTCAGTTGAAAGATGAGGCTCGATTGCCATTGCCATCAATGCAACGCTCCATGTATGCTCTGCGACGCTTTCCCGGCGGCCTGCAGGAAGCCAGCTATGGCGTAGTTCCTCCTTCAGCCGCTGTCCCAGTCTCATTAATTCTAATACCTTTTCCATCTAATCCGCTCCCTTAGTCTCCGATTTTATTTCTTCAAAGTATGGGTTAAACTTCGTGATTCTAAAATTTAGTTAACTCAGCAAATGGCGACAAAACAGAATTGCCTTCAGGTTGCTGAAAACCCCTGTTTATCAGAAGCTTTCTGATAAACAGGGGTGATTTTATTTCTTACTTGCTTTTTCGGTATGAGCAAGATGATAATGACCATGCCAAGCCTATTTTGCTATTTTTGCTACAATAGAGAGCGGTCAGTTTCCCACCGTACATGAAGAGGACCAATTACT